>JAPLIF010000221.1 GCA_026389255.1 Cyanobacteriota bacterium | reverse complement strand
CGCCCCCAAGGCCCGGATTCTCTGTTCGGCATGGCGATCCAGGTCGGCTGTGGTCATGCCAGGGGTGACCAATTCGCTGATTTCCCGCAACACCGTGGCCACAATGCGACTGGCACGGCGCATCACATCAATCTCGCGGGCTGATTTAACCTCCACACCCCGTCGGCTCTTTTGAATCCGGGGGCCGGCCTGGGTGATCTGGGCCGCGTCCGCCGTGACTCGACCAGCGGTGGTGCTGGCCAGCAGATCGGCAAACAGATTCATGGGGTCCGGTTCGAAGGATCGGGAAAAGGGCCGAGGGGTCAGGCCCGCGAAGGCCATCCAGGATTTTTACCCCTGCCAAGCTATCAAGGGTGTCATCGATGCTGCGCCTTGGCCCCCACCGATCCCCCTCCAGAAGCCGATCACCCCCCTGCATTGGCCCCTGATCCCTCCCAGGCAACCCAAAAGCCCAGGGGGCAGTCGTGGGCCCTGCGGCTGCGCCAAGCCCACGCCAATCTGGCGCCCCTAGTACTGGCACCGTTGGTGATCACCGTCAGCAGCGGGATGGCCTATCGGTTGCTACGGGACTGGGGGGGCTGGGGACGGGATCGGGCCCATGGCTTGATGGTGTTGCACGAGGGGGAGTGGTTGAAAGCCTGGTTGGGAGCAGAGGCCGAAACCATGTATGTCCTGCTCAATGGAGTCGGGCTGCTCTGGATGCTGGGCAGCGGTGGGTGGCTCGCCTGGGATCGTTGGCGGCGCAAGGGAGTCCCTCGGGAAACTGGTAAAGGGGGCGTCTGAGCCGGTACAATTGCGGTTTGGCCTGAAGCCTTCAAATAGAGATGGCTGCGGACGGAACTGAAACCACGATGGACCCTGTGAACGACACCGAAACCAATTTGGAATCCACGACCACCGCGGCCGAGGCAAGCGACGTGTCTGTTGCCACGGCTGAAGCCAGTCCAGCCAAGGTGACCGTGACCACCGGCAAGCTTGGGGCCCGTGCCCTGATCGAGCTCTTCGAAGCCGCTCAGCTGAAAAGCGATCTCCCCGAAATTTATGTCGGCGACACCGTGCGGGTTGGCGTCCGGATCCGGGAAGGCAGCAAGGAAAGAATCCAGCCCTACGAGGGTGTGGTGATTGCCAAACGCCATGGTGGTCTCAATGAAACCATTACTGTTCGGCGTATTTTCCAGGGTGTAGGTGTGGAGCGGGTTTTCATGCTGCATAGCCCCCAGGTGGCCAACATCAAGGTTGAGCGACGCGGTAAAGTACGTCGGGCGAAGCTCTTCTATCTGCGTGACCGGGTGGGTAAAGCCACTCGCGTGAAGCAGCGCTTTGATCGGTGATTCTGTTTTCTGGATTTTCTCCAGAAAACACACTGAGTCCGTTGTCCCAAGGGCCATCGCCTTGCGCCGTTAGTTCAGTTGGTAGAACGCAGGTCTCCAAAACCTGATGTCGGGGGTTCAAGTCCTCCACGGCGCGTTCGATGGCCCGTTATTCAGTCTTGTGCTTCCGAAAATGGAGTTGGATCTACAGCCCGGCGATGTCGTAAAAGTGCTCGAATCCGCCGCCCTTGGCTGGGTTCGTGCCAGCGTCATTCGGGTCAAATCCGGTGGCCGTGTGGTGGTTCAAAGTGATCAAGGTCGTGAATTCACGGCCCGGGGCAATCAGGTCCGCCTGATTGAACCTGCCGGTTTTCGCCCTTAAAACTCTTTTGGGTCTTTTACAGATCCCCAGCCCTTTGGTATCCCACCGTGCTGGGGAATCACTTTTATTTGGCAATGTCATTTAAACCGGCTTCGTCCACGCCCGGGCCCCATCTCCAAATGACAATCAATTTCAAACCGTTGACGGAGGGACCGATGGCGATGGATACTTCTCTTGTCGGCTTGGAAGCCGTCAAGGCTGATTCCGAAAACCTCCCCTAAAGTTTTCGTTTCAACCCAATTTGGGACTGTAGTTCAATCGGTTAGAGCACCGCCCTGTCACGGCGGAAGTTGCGGGTTCGAGCCCCGTCAGTCCCGTGCTCAAACAAATACCAACAGCAGAGCAAAGCAGCGTGGCCGACCGTGGTTCCGTTCGGGTCCGACTGGCCCCAAGCCCAACCGGCACCCTGCACATCGGCACGGCCCGGACTGCGGTGTTCAACTGGTTGTTCGCCCGCCACCAGGGCGGCCTCTTTTTGTTGCGGATCGAGGACACCGACCGGGAACGGTCTCGCCCTGAATTCACCGCCAACATTCTCGATGGGCTGCGCTGGCTCGGCCTTGATTGGGACGACGAGCCGGTGATCCAAAGTGCCCGGATCGAGGCGCACCAGGCCGCCATTCGCCAACTTCTTGATCAGGTGATCGCCCGCCGTGCCCCAGCCGACCGGATCGGGGACCCCCTCTACAACCTGGTCGTGGTTGTGGATGATGTCTTCATGGCGATCAGCCATGTGATCCGCGGTGAAGATCACATCGCCAATACGGCCAAGCAGTTGCTGTTGTACCAGGCGTTGGGCGTGACCGCCCCCGAGTTCGCCCACACCCCCTTGATCCTCAACCAGGAGGGTAAAAAACTGTCCAAACGGGACGGCGTGACCTCCATCGGCGATTTCAAGGAGTTGGGTTATACCCAAGCTGCCATGGTCAACTACATGACCCTGCTCGGCTGGTCGCCCCCCGAGGGGATGGGTGAACGCTTCAGCCTTGAGGAGGCGGCCAGGGTCTTCGACTTTGATCGCGTCAACAAGGCCGGCGCCCGCTTCGACTGGGACAAGCTCAACTGGCTCAACGGCCAGGTGCTGCATGGGCTATCCCCCTCCGAGTTGCGCCAGCAACTCCTACCCCTCTGGCAAGCCCAGGGATGGGCCGCCGATGGACCAACGGCTGATCCCGATTGGCAAAGCGATCTGTGCACGCTGCTCGGACCCTCCCTGACCAAGCTGGTCGATGGGGTGGGGCAGGCCACGGCCTTCTTCCTCACACCCAGCCCCGACGACCAGGCCCGGGCCCAGCTGGCCCAACCAGGGGCGGCCG
>JAPLIF010000085.1 GCA_026389255.1 Cyanobacteriota bacterium | reverse complement strand
ATCGGGATAGAGGGTGCCCTGGGCGAGGTAATCGAAAGGTCCCAGGCGCTTGCTCTCCTGTTCAAAGACGCGGATGAATTCGGTGCCGATCAGCTTGCGCTTTTCCTCGGGATCGGTGATGCCCGCCAGCTTGCCGATGAAGCGCTCGCGGGCATTGATGTATTCGACGTGGATATGGAAGCGCTGATCAAAGAACTCCATCAGGAACTCCGGTTCCCCTTTGCGCATGAAGCCCTGGTCGATGAACATGCAGGTGAGCTGGTCGCCGATGGCCCGGTGCAGCAGGAAGGCCAGGGTGGAGGAATCGACACCACCGGAAAGGGCGAGAAGCACCCGTTTGTCACCCACCTGGGCACGCACATCAGCAATGGCTTCGTCGATGAAGGCGGCGGTGGTCCAATCCGCCTGGCAGCCGCAGATGTGATAAACGAAATTGCGAATCATCGCCATTCCACCGGCGGAATGCACCACTTCTGGGTGGAACTGCACCCCATACAGACGCCGACCGTGGTGGGCCACGGCGGCCTCGGGGGTGTTGTCGGTGTGGGCAAGGCGCACGAAACCTTCGGGCAGGCTCTGCACCGAATCCCCGTGGCTCATCCACATGGTGGACCCTTCGGCCACGTTGGTGAGTAGATCGGTGGAATCATCCAGGTAGAGGGGCGCCTTGCCGTATTCGGCCCGACCGGCAGCAACAACCGAGCCCCCCAGCTGTTGCACCATCAACTGCATGCCGTAGCAAACGCCCAACACAGGAATGCCCAGATCCCAGAGGGCCGGATCGCAGCGCGGCGCCCCGTCTTCGTACACCGAACTGGGGCCGCCGCTGAGGATGATGCCCTTGGGGGCTAACTGGGCCAGCTGCTGGGCCGTGGTGGTGTACCCGAGCACGAGGGAATACACCTCGGTTTCGCGCACGCGGCGGGCGATCAGCTCGGAATATTGGGAGCCGAAATCGAGAATGACGATGGCAGGCCTACGGCCCTCCCCCAGGGCTTCCGCCAAGGCCCCCTCCAGGGCAGCCTCGGGGGCCAGGCCAGCGGAGGCGGTGGGCGGCATGGCAGTCATGGGGGGCGAACAACCTGGGGCGAAAGCCTTGGAACGCCACCGCAGTGGGGCACCAGGGTGGTGGCCAGCCTAGGTGCCGCCCTTGGGGGGGGAGACGCGCTGGCTGGTGCTGGCGCCGCATGCCTTGGGCAGGGGGATTGAACTCTGGAGCGGCACCTCCTTAGCGGCACCAAAACCAACGCTACCCCTAGCGTCCTGGTGGCTTCGGGCTTGGAGGGCATTTTCCCCCCCCCCACGGGCCGCTCCAGTCCCTTCGGCAGGTCTGGCGACGGCGCCGCTCAGCCGCGGTACTCAACCCAGGCACCCCATGAGTTGGCCGCCGTCTCCTGGGCGGCAGCAAAACGGACGCTACAGGTAGCGTCCCGATGGCCCACGGCCTGGAGGCCGTGGCTACCCCATGGGCCGCCCCGTTTCCATCGGGTGGTCGGGGGCTGGTGCCAGCCCAGGTCGCCAAAAGGTTGGCTGCCGCCCCGGGCCAGCACCAGCAAAGTCCAGTTGCTCCGACGCCTCCCGCGCCAGCCACCAGGGGCCTACGGGACGGCTTTTAGCGCCTCCATCAGCACCCCCCCCACCGGACCCAGGGCGCACACCTGGCGGCCGCGATCGAAGAGCACCGCCCCGATTTCCAGGGGGCCG
>JAPLIF010000055.1 GCA_026389255.1 Cyanobacteriota bacterium | reverse complement strand
GATTACCACCCCTGTCGGTGTGGTTGTTTTCACCGGTGACTACAAGTTTGACCACACCCCCGTGGATGGCGAGTATTTCGACATCCAACGCATGGCCCAATACGGCGAACAGGGTGTTCTTTGCTTGTTCAGTGATTCGACCAATGCTGAGCTGCCCGGCTTTACCCCCCCGGAGCGGGCCGTTTTCCCTAATCTGGATCGGCACATCGCCAACGCAGATGGGCGAGTGATCATCACCACCTTCGCCAGTTCGGTGCATCGGGTTTCGATGATTCTTGAGCTGGCGCTCAAGCACGGTCGCAAGGTGGGCTTGTTGGGTCGCTCCATGCTCAACGTGATTGCCAAGGCGCGTGAATTGGGCTACATCCGCTGTCCCGATGATCTGTTCGTGCCGATCAAGCAGATCCGTGATCTCCCCGACCGGGAAACCCTGCTGCTCATGACCGGTAGTCAGGGCGAGCCTTTGGCGGCCCTGAGTCGTATTTCCCGCGGGGACCATCCCCAGGTTCAGGTGAAAAGCAGCGACACCATCATCTTTTCGGCCAGCCCGATTCCTGGGAACACGATTTCGGTGGTCAATACCATCGACAGCCTGATGATTCTGGGCGCCAAGGTGGTCTATGGCAAGGGCGAAGGCATCCATGTCTCCGGCCACGGATCCCAGGAAGATGAAAAGTTGATGCTGGCCTTGACCCGGCCCCGCTTCTTCGTGCCGGTGCATGGGGAACACCGCATGTTGGTCGCCCATAGCCGCACGGCCCAGTCGATGGGCGTGCCGGCCGACCATTGTCTGATCATCGACAACGGGGACGTGGTCGAACTCACCCCCGATGGCATCCGCAAGGGGGATCCGGTCAAGGCGGGGATCGAATTGCTGGATGCTTCCCGCAATGGCATCGTCGATGCTCGGGTTCTCAAGGAACGCCAGCAGCTCGCCGAAGATGGCGTCATCACCCTGCTGGCCGCCGTTAGCACCGATGGCCTGATGGTGGCTCCGCCCCGGGTAAACCTGCGCGGTGTCGTCACCACCGCCGACCCCCGCAAGCTCTCGGTCTGGGCCGAAAGGGAGATCACTTGGGTCCTGGAGAACCGCTGGAACCAGCTGGCCCGCCATACCGGTGGCACGACACCCGATGTTGATTGGGTTGGGGTGCAAAGGGAGGTTGAACTGGGCCTGCAGCGGCGCCTGCGCCGCGAACTCCAGGTTGATCCCCTGATCCTCTGCCTGGTGCAGCCGGCACCCGCCGGCACACCGGCTTACAAAAGTCAGGCTGAGCAGGAGCCCGACACCAGGCCGGCGCCCCGGGGCGGCCGCCGGGAGGTGGGCCGGGAGGCTCCGGCTGGGGTGCAGCGTCTGACCCCAACGGCCAGCAGTGCTCCACGGCCCGTGGCTACCCCTGTCGTTGCCGCCGCCGCCGTCCAGGCCCAAGCGGCGGTGGCCATCCAGGAACCGCCGGTCGAGGCCGAACCCGAAGGCCGCGCCCGTCGGCGTCGCTCTGCCGCCGTCGCGGGCTGAGCCCGCTTCAGGAAAGAACCACCCTCAGCAGTCCGGCCATCAGGTCCCCGTCCTCAGGTTGGGCGGGGACTTTGGCTGCTGGTTCGGCCTGATCGGCCAGGGCCATGGACTCGATCGAATGGCGGTTTCGATCGCCCAGCTCGGCCAATCCCACGCCTATGCGATCCCTCACCATCAGCTCGACTTCCTCCGCCAAGGCCCCCCCGGCCTGGTGGAGTTCCATCAGCTCAGGTTCATCGACGATCTCTGGAATCAAGGTTTCGCCCATGGGCGTCCTGTCCTGACTGACCAACGCTGAGTTTGCGGCGGTCTGGGCCGGGGCGGTTGCCGATACGCCAGCGCCATCCGCCTTCGCCAGCCAGGGCATGACAGGACCTGGGCTGCCTCCCCCCGGGGGTGGGGTGGCTGGTCGGCTTTGATTGTTGCTGGGTTTTGAGCTGATCAGCGCTTCCTGTTCGGCTAGGCGCTGCTGGGCGGCTTCGGCCTCGGCCCGGGCTTCATTGTCCCGCCGCTGGGCCCGGATGGCCCTGCAGTGGTTGATTCCCTCCTCGGCCATCGGTTGCAGGGCGCTATCGCTGCCGTCGGCTGAGACCCTGGTGTAGAGATCCTCGGCCATCAGAGTGTCGTTGTACCCATAAAGCAGCGCATGGGCCATCAGCAGCTGGAGGCGTGGCTTCAAGCCCGCTCCCGCTTCGGATTGCGTCTCAAGGTCGTCTAGCAGGGTCTTGCCCTGCTCCATGACGGTGGACCATTCCTGCTGGCGGTAGGCCTCCTCGATCTGCCCGTAGCGTTGGGAAAATGTGTTGGAGTCCATAGGCGGTTAAGGAGAGGCGATGGCTGGGGGAATGAGGTTCAGTGTGGAACGATCCCAGCCCAAACGCCATCCTGACGCGAGATTCATCTGGCCTGGACCCTGCTTGGGGGCCAGGCAACCCAGCAGGATCTCTAGCGTTGTTGCCGCCAGCTCTCCAGGTCCTTGTTGCCGTAGCCAGAGCTGGATCAGGGCCCTTTGGTTGGCTTCAGCGAGTCGGCCAAGGCGGTGCCGATCGAGGCCGGGTCCCATGGGCCCCGGCTGCTCCAGGCTCCCGAGAGCCAGGGCCACCAGTTGCTGGTGCTGCTCGTCTTCCTGGGCCAGCCGTTCGGCCTGGAGGCTCATGCGCCGCTGGGCCCCGGGATAGAGGGCTTCGAGGACGGGCAACACCTCGGCACGGAGGCGGTTGCGTCCGTAGCGGCGATCGTCGTTGCTGGAGTCCAGCCAGACCGGCAGCCCCCGGCTATGGCAGATGCGGGCCGTGTCGTCGCGGCAGAAGGACAGCAGGGGACGGACCAGTTGGGGGCTGCCGCCTGGGTCGTTATGGAGGGGACGGCTGGGTCGCAGGCTGGCCAGGCCGCGGCGGTGACTGCCGCGGGCCAGGTTGAACAGCACTGTTTAGGCCCGATCCGTGGCGGTGTGTCCAGTCACGACATGGCCCATGCCCCGCAGCGCTGCCACCTCGGCCAGGCGCCGGTAGCGCCATCGGCGTGCCTGGTCTTCGCAAGGGGGCGGGGGCAGGGCCCGTTCGAGCACCAGATGCAGCCCTTCGCCGGCGGCCCAGGCCGCCAGTTCCCTGGCCTGGCGTCCCGATTCGGGGCGCCAGCCGTGGTCCCCATGCCAGAGGGTCAGGGACCAGCCATGCAGACGGCGCAGGTCCGCCAACAAACCTGTCATCGCCATCGAATCCTGCCCACCGGAAACACTCAGCAGCAGGGGGGCTCCGGCCGGCAACAGGTCCGGCTGGCGGCGCAGCTGGCGGTGCAGCCGCAGGTGATCGGCGCTCCAGGGAGGGGCCTGATCGGCGGGGCCGGCGGCGGACATGGCCTTGGATGGGAGAATCAGAGCTCAATCGTCATGGATTCGAGCATGTCGCGTCTCTCCAGCCTGCCGATCGCCCTGCAGGAGGCGCTCCGCCAGAAACGCCTGCTCAAGGTGATCGCTGGATTGGCCAATTTTGATGGGGCTGCTGTGGGCCGCATTGCCGCCGCCGCCGCCGCCGGTGGCGCTGACCTGCTTGACCTGGCCTGCGATGCCGACCTGGTGCGCCAGGTCGCAGAGGACACCCCTGGCCTGCCCCTCTGTGTGTCAGCCGTCGATCCCGCCCTCTTCCCGGCGGCGGTGGCGGCCGGGGCGGCCATGGTCGAAATTGGAAACTTCGACAGCTTTTATGCCGAAGGCCGGGTGTTCGGCGCCGAGGAGGTCCTGGAGATCACCCGTGCCACCCGCGCCCTGCTGCCGGAGACCGTGTTGTCGGTGACGGTGCCCCATGGGCTGCCCCTCGATCAGCAGGCCCAGCTGGCGGTGGACTTGGCCGCCGCTGGAGCCGACTTGATTCAGACCGAAGGGGGAACCAGTGCCCATCCCGGGGCTCCTGGGGTTCTGGGGCTGATTGAGAAGGCGGCCCCCACCCTGGCCGCCGCCCATGCCATCAGCCGGGCCGTTGACCTGCCCGTGCTCTGTGCCTCAGGTCTCTCGGTGGTGACGGTTCCGATGGCGTTAGCTGCCGGTGCCAGTGGTGTCGGTGTGGGGTCCGCCGTGAATCGGCTTCAGGACGATTTGGCGATGGTGGCGGCCGTGCGTGGACTGCGGCAGGCCATGCCCCTGGCCAGAGGCCTGGCCAAGTCGTCCCTGCACTGAGTTCTACCGGGATGTGAAGGGGGCCGTTGTCGTCCCCTTCGGCTTTGTCTAGGTTGCCAAGAGATTGACCCTTCTCCATGTCCCATTCCCTGGCCTGGATGCTGCAGTGGCCTGTTAGGGCCCTGATCCTGCTCCTGGTGAGCCGGATGCCACTCGGGGTGGACATGATCAGCTTCCGGATCGCCCTGGTCTCCTCCTTGGTGATCGCCTTTTTAGGCACCCTTTTGGTCTGGCCCCTGCGGTTGTTGCTGGCCCCCCTGAAGATGGTGACCACCCTGGGCGGGTTACTGCCGGTGGGTTTTCTGTTCGAGTGGTTGATTTCAGCGGTCCTGTTTGCGGCCACCGCCTGGCTGATCCAGGGTTTCAAGTTGCGCTATGGCCTGGGCAGTGCCTTTCTGGGAGCTCTGGTGTACAGCATCATCAGTTTCATTGCCCTCAAGATGCTTGGCCTGCAGGTTCCTCTGCTGCGGCCATGACCCTGGGCACGGGCTTCAACGCCTAGCCCAGCCCTTGGGCCTTCCCTCTCCTTCCTGGTGGGTCGGGGACCGATAACCGTCCTCGCCGTTGGGTGCTTCTGGCGGCGAGAATGGATCCATGAATCCGTTCCAGCTCCATGCCCCCTACGAGCCCAAGGGGGACCAGCCCACCGCCATCGAGGCCATGGTCCATGGTGTTGAAGCAGGAGAGCGTTACCAGACCCTGCTCGGTGCCACGGGCACGGGCAAGACCTTTTCGATCGCCAATGTGATTGCCCGCACGGGGCGTCCCACCCTTGTGCTCGCCCATAACAAGACCTTGGCGGCTCAGTTGTGCAATGAATTAAGGGAGTTTTTCCCTAATAATGCGGTTGAATATTTTATCTCCTACTACGATTACTACCAGCCTGAGGCCTATGTGCCGGTTTCGGATACTTATATTGCCAAAACCGCGTCGATCAACGAGGAGATCGACATGCTGCGCCACTCCGCAACCCGCTCGCTGTTTGAGCGCCGAGATGTCATCGTGGTGGCTTCAATCAGTTGCATCTATGGCCTCGGCATTCCCTCGGAGTATCTCAAGGCGGCCGTGCGTTTCCAGGTGGGAGATCGGCTGGATCTGCGCTCGTCGTTGCGGGAATTAGTCAATAATCAATATAGTCGGAATGATGTTGAGATCGGCCGAGGTCGCTTTCGGGTTCGCGGAGATGTGCTGGAGATTGGTCCCGCCTATGAAGATCGTTTGGTTCGTATTGAGCTGTTTGGCGATGATGTTGAGGCGATTCGCTATGTCGATCCCACCAGTGGTGAAATCCTTCAGAGCCTGGAAAGCATTAATATCTACCCTGCTAAGCACTTTGTTACTCCCAAAGATCGCCTCGACGATGCCATCAAGGCCATCCGCGCCGAATTGCGTCAGCGACTGGATGTCCTCAACGAACAGGGTCGCCTGTTGGAGGCCCAGCGCCTTGAACAGCGCGCCACCTATGACCTGGAGATGTTGGAACAGGTGGGCTATTGCAACGGTGTCGAGAATTACGCCCGCCATCTAGCTGGTCGACCTGCCGGAACCCCCCCTGAATGCCTGATTGATTATTTCCCCAAGGATTGGCTGCTGGTGGTGGATGAAAGCCATGTCACCTGCTCCCAACTGCAGGCCATGTACAACGGCGACCAAAGCCGAAAGCAGGTGTTGATTGAGCATGGTTTCCGTCTTCCCAGTGCCGCCGACAACCGGCCCCTCAAGGCTGAGGAGTTTTGGGAGAAGGCCACCCAAACTATCTTTGTGAGTGCCACCCCTGGCGCTTGGGAGTTGGCCCAGAGCAAGGATCAGGTGGTTGAACAGGTGATCCGCCCCACCGGTGTGTTGGATCCCATCGTTGAAGTTCGACCCACAGATGGGCAGGTGGATGACCTACTCGGTGAGATTCGCCTCCGGGCATCCAAGGACCAGAGGGTGCTGGTGACCACCCTCACCAAGCGCATGGCGGAGGATCTCAGCGATTATCTGGCCGAGCATGGCGTGCGGGTGCGCTACCTGCACTCCGAGATCCATTCGATCGAAAGGATCGAGATTCTCCAGGATCTGCGCAATGGTGAATACGACGTGCTGGTTGGGGTGAACCTGCTGCGGGAGGGTCTTGACCTGCCTGAGGTTTCCCTAGTGGCCATTTTAGATGCGGATAAGGAGGGTTTTCTGCGGGCGGAGCGTTCTCTGATCCAGACCATTGGCCGGGCCGCCCGCCATATTGAAGGGGTGGCGCTGCTGTATGCCGATAATCTCACCGCTTCCATGGCCAAGGCGATCTCGGAGACCGAGCGGCGTCGGGCCATTCAGCACACCTATAACGAGAACCATGGCATAACGCCAAGCCCGGCTGGCAAGCGGGCCGGCAATGCGATTCTGTCCTTTCTGGCGGTGTCGCGTCGGCTTAATGATGAGCAGCTTGATGAGGCCGTCGAGCAGGCGGCCCATAACGAAGTTCCCCTTGATTCCCTACCCGAACTGATCACCCAGCTTGAGGACCGTATGAAGGCGGCGGCCAAGAATCTGGAATACGAGGAAGCCGCCAACCTGCGTGACCGCATCAAGAATCTGCGCCAGAAACTCGTGGGCCGTTGATGCCGACCCAGGCATTGAGCTGTTGTTGGAAACTGGAAGATACTCAGGTGGCGCGCATGCGTTCGACGAAAGCCGCTTCTTTTTCGCTGGAGGCCAGTTCGCCCTCTTCGACCAAGATGATGCGATCGGCGACGTCGAGAATTTTGTTGTCGTGGGTGACCATGATGATGGTGGTTTTTTCTTTTTCGGCCATTTCTTTCATGAGATTGATTACGGTGCGACCCGATTCCTTGTCAAGGGCGGCGGTGGGTTCGTCCCCTAAAAGGATTTTGGGCCGGCTCACCAGGGCGCGGGCAATGGCGACGCGCTGGCGCTGACCACCGGAGAGATTGGCGGGAAAATAATCGACCCTTTCGCCCAGGCCGACTTTTTCCAGCATGGATGTGGCGATTTTGTCCATATCCTGCCCATAGTATTTGTCGTGGAGTTCGAGGGATAGGCGCACATTGCGGCGGGCATTCAGAAACATCATCAGGTTGTGGGCCTGGAAGATAAAACCGACGTTCAGACGCAGTTGGGCCAGTTGTTCCTTGCTGGCCCCAAATAGTTCCTGGCCAAGGATGCGCAGGCTGCCGTCTTGGCAGGAGCGCAAGCCGCCGAGCATGGTCAGCAGGGTGGTTTTGCCGGAGCCGGAAGGGCCCGTGCAAATGATGATCTGACCCGGATAGATGTCGAGGCTGATGTCCTTGAGGGCATGTTTGCGTTCTTCGCCGCTGCCGAACCAGTGATTGACGTGCTTGAGGGAGATGATCGGTTCGCTGCTGGATTGCCCAGCCACCGGATTCGGGGCAGCGGAATCAGAAGACATCGGCGGGATCCAGTTGGACCAGTTTGCGGGTGGCCAGGGTGCCGGAGCCCACACACATCACGAAGGTGAGGGTCAGCACCTGCAGGGCCCGGGTGGTTGTCATCAAGACGGTGAGTTTGGTGACAGTGGCCAGCAGGGATTAAAGTCCCAGGGATAATAGGAGCCCGGGGACACACCCCACCAGGGCCAAAATAGCCGATTGTTGAATAACGATGCTGATGACATAGCTGTCTCGATAGCCCATCGCCTTGAGGGTGGCGTACTGGGGCAGGGAATTCATGACATCACCAAACAGAATCTGATAGACAATGATGCTGCCAACGATGAAGCCCACCAGAACGCCCAAGGAGAAGATGAAGCCCACGGATGAATTGCGTCTCCAGTAGGAGACCTCCAGCTTTGAGAGGCCCTCCCGGGTTTCAATGCGGACGTCCTTGCTGATAAAGGAATGAATCGTGTTTTGGACGAGCTGGGGATTGGCGCCAGGTTTGAGCTTGATCAGGCCCAGTTGGATTTTGCGGGCATCAGCCTTGGGGAATAGATAGAGATAGGTGTTTTCAGAAGTAATTAGATTGGCTTCGGCGGCGAATGTGGCCCCCATGGTAAATGTATCAATAATCCGAATTTTTTTGCCACTGATTTCAACCAACGCTTTGCCGTCTTTGGCCACGACTTTCTTGATATCGCCGTATTGCTTTTTGGAATTACGGTCGAATAGGGCGTTGGTCAGGATGGTTAGTTGACTGCGATTTTTTTCAATCTCAGGGAAGTCAAGGGAGTGCTGGGATAGGTCTACTCCGAAAACGGATATGTCATAGGATTGGCGTGTTTCTGGTGTAATCCAACTGGCGCGGTTGATGCGCAGGGGAGCTACGGATTCCACGCCAGAGATGCCTAGAACCTGATAGAGCTGGCTGCGTTGAAATTCTTGGAGGGAGCCAAGATTGCTGTATTTGCTGCTGACCATCACTAGATCGGCCTGAAGGTGGTCGATCGGTTTGCGCTGGCTGTTATAGAGGCTGTCCATCAACCCCAACTGGAAGAACATCAATAGGTTGGAAAAGCTGACTCCGGCAACGCCGATCAGTAATTTCGTCGGGTTGTTGGTGGTCTGTAACCAGGCCACCGGTGTTCGCTTCAGAAGTTTTTTCAGAGCGTTGATCATGGTTTAGGGGCTTCCTGATCCGGTGGATCAAAGATCACGTTGACCTGAAGGTTGGAGGCGTGTTGTAGACGATCGGCAACGGATGGGGTCGATTCGATGCGCAATTTAACTTCGAACACACGTTGGTCCTGGTTCTCGCCGGGTTCGCCATTGAAGACACTTTGGCGCTGCACTGTGGCGTAGGAGAGCTCCTGCTTGGCCCGGTCACGGGAGGCCATGGCCTTCTTGAGCTCGCTGTCGGCGGCCACCACATCGACGCCGCGTACCTCGCTGATTTTGGCCAGGGTCTGTTGTTCGCTGGCGATCTGGGATTTGAGGGTGCTGAGGGTGCCTTCGCGGGTTTCCAGCGCTTGTTGATATTCGGCGCGACTGGTGGTGGCCCTGGTTCGATAGCGGTCCCTTTCCAGCTCCGAAGACCCCCCGGCGCTGAAAAGTTGGTCGTAGCGCTTGGCCTCGATGGTGGATTCGTTCAATTTGGCCAATTTGCTGGCTACGTTTTGATCCTGGGCCAGCTTTTCACCGGCTAATTTGTTCTGCAGGCTTTGAATCGTGAAGCGCTGGGCATCGATTTCCCCCTGTTTTGCGCCCGCCCGCACCTGGGCCAACTTGCTGCGCGAGATGGCCACCTGGCCCTCGGCCTCATCCAGGGAGGCCTTGAGGGTGCCCTGGCTGTTCAGGATGGCCAAAGGTTGGCCTAGCTTGACGATCTGGTTTTCATCAACCATCAGGGATTGCACCCGATCACCGCTCAGGGAGTTGGAGATGGCCACCTTGCGGATCTTGGTTTCAGGCTCGATCCGACCCAGGGCTGAAACCCTTCTTGGCGCTACGGCCGTGGCGGTTGGGGGCTGGCGCTTCGCTTGGCAGCCACCCAGCACGCCCCCAAGGGGCAGTAGGCCAGCGGCCAACAAAGGGAGCCACCAACGGCTGAATCGAGGCACAGGGCAGGCGGCCGATCGCCGGTTTCAGAGCGTTCAACTTACTCAGGCCGCCATCCACCCGGCAGCGGCAGGATGGCAAAGCTGAGCCCCCTCGGCGCTGGCTTCCCTGGGCAGGGTGAGGAGCAAAGGTCGCGCTGGCCCCCGGGCGTCCATCAAGCCCAGCGGGGCCCTCGGCATCCAGTGCGGGTCGACGCCGGTGCGCTTGGCATCCCCCGCCGTTCACCCAGGCGCTTCGCTGCCTTCGGCCCGGTGCTGGGTGCTGCCCCCCAGGGCGAAGGCCTCGTGCACCGCCTGCAGGGCCCGCACGCCATCGGCTTCGGCCACCACACAGCTGGTGCGGATTTCACTGGTGGCGATCATCTCGATGTTGATGCCCGCCGCCGCCAGGGCCCGGAACATGCGCGCCGCGGTGCCGGCGGTGCAGGCCATGCCCGCCCCCACGGCACTGACGCGGGCGATGGCGGGACCCTCCTCGAGCCAGGCGCCAGGCCATTGGGCCAGAACCGGCGCCAGGGCCCGTTCGGCCCCAGGCCGGTCGTCGCGCCGCAGGGTGAAGCTGATGTCCCGGCTGCGCTGGTCGCCGCTGCTGTGGGTGCGCTCGGACTGGACGATGCCGTCGAGGCTGATGCTGGCGTCGGCCAGGGTGCGGCAGACGGCCGCGGCGGTGCCAGGGCGATCGGGCAGGCGCCTCACTGCCACCTGGGCCTGATCGCGGTCGAGGGCAACGCCGCGTACGGCCGGATCCCCCTGATGGCAGGGCCTGGGATCGCGGCGCAGCTGCTGATCAGGCAGCTCGAAGGCTTCGGCAGCGGCCCGCAGGGCCCGATCCGCCTGGTCTCCAGCCACCAGGCAGCTCACCTTTACTTCGCTTGTGGCAATCAGGCGCAGGTTGATGCCTGAGCGGGCCAGGGTGTCGAACAGCCGGGCAGCCACCCCCGGCCTGCCCATGATCCCGGCGCCCGAGATGCTCAGCTTGGCCAAGCCGGCTTCGGCGCTCAGCTGGGCGCCGCCATCGTTGAGGGTCGCGCCCAGCCCTGCCAGCACCTCGCGGCACACCAGCTGGGCCCGGTC
>JAPLIF010000077.1 GCA_026389255.1 Cyanobacteriota bacterium | reverse complement strand
CTCCACCACCGGATGGCGCCCCGCTTCGATTACCAGGTCGCGGCCCTCCACCAGCTCGGGGCGGCAGTAGCCACCGGTGGCGGCCACCTCCGCCAGGGAGGCCAGGGCATCGAGGTCGGCCACCAGCCTGGCCGCCGCCCGCACCGGGGTGGCCTGTTCGCCCACCTGGCGCCTTAGGTCACAAAACAGCTCGTATTCGCGCTGGGCGGCCCGGGCCTTGAGTTGCAGGATGCGGCCTTCGCGGGCCTTGAGGTCCGGGGTGACGAAGCGCTCTTCATTGGCCAGGGTCTGGCGCCGGATCCAGTGGCTCGGCACCGAGGCCGCCTTGGCCCGGCTGGTGGCCAGAAAGTATCCAAAACTGCGGTGATATTGCAGGCGCAGGTTGGTGTTGCCGCTGGCCCGTCGCTCCTGGGCCTCCTGCTCGGCCAGCCACTGGTCCTGGTCGTCCAGTTGGTTGCGCAGACCATCGAGCACCGGATCGAAGCCATCGTGGATCAGGCCCCCTTCGCTGAGGCTCAGGGGCGGTTGCTCCACCAGGCGCTGGCGCAGCTGCAGGGCCAGCGCCTCCAGCTCGGGCCAGGGACGGGCCAGGACCTGCAACGGGCCGCTGCGGGCCGTCTTCAGCCGCTCCGCCAGTAAGGGCAGCCGCTCCAGGCCATCGGCCAGGGCCACCAGGTCCCGGGCCGAGGCCGTGCCCGCCCCCGCCCGGCCCGCCAGCCGCTCCAGGTCGCCCATGGGCCGCAGCAGGCGCCGCAGGGCCAGCCGCAACCCCCGCTGCTCCACCAGCTCTCCCACCCCATCGGCCCGCTCGCCGATCGCCTGGGCGTCCATCAGCGGCGCCTCAATCCAGCGCCGCAGGCAGCGGCCGCCCATGGCCGTCATGGTGCGATCCAGGGCCCACAGCAACGACCCGTGCAAGCCTCCGCCCACCTGGGTCTGCGTCAGCTCCAGGTTGCGGCGGGTCTGGGCATCGAGCACCAGGGCATCGCCCGGATGCCACAGCCGGGGCCTCTCCAGGGGGATGGCGCCGCGGTCCTCCGCCAGCCCGTGGGTGCTGTCCAAGTAGGCCAGCAGGCCTCCGGCGGCCCGCAGGGCCAGCGGCGCCTCCGCCAGCCCCAGGCCAGCCAGGTTGGCCAAGCGAAAGCGGGCCAGCAGGGCGGCGCGGGCCGCCGGGGCCTCGAAGGGGGTGCGGGGCTGGCCCACCAGCCGCAGTCCAGGCGGGCACCAGGCGGGCTGGGCCTCCTCCCCCGGCCAGACCACCTCGGCGGCCTCCAGTTGCAGCAACTCCTGGTGCAGCCCGCCACTGCCCTCCTGTTCGCTGAGGCGCAGTTCGCCGGTGCTGACATCGGCCACCGCCAGGCCCCAGCGGCCCTGCTCCAGCACCACGGCGCACAGCCAGTTGTTGCGCCGCGCTGCGAGCATCCCCTCTTCCAGCACCGTCCCCGGCGTCAGCACCCGGGTGATGTCGCGGCGCAGCAGGGCCCCTTTGGCGGGGGTGGTTTCCAGTTGGTCGCACAGGGCCACGCTGTAGCCGCGCCGCACCAGCTCGGCGCAGTAGCGCTCGGCGGCGTGGTGGGGTAGGCCCGCCATCGGCACCCGGCCCAGGGCCTTGCCGGCATCTTTCCCGGTGAGGGTCAGTTCCAGCAGGCGCGACAGCAGGATGGCGTCCTCAAAGAAGCACTCAAAAAAATCCCCCAGCCGATAAAGCAGCACCCGCTCCGGCTGGGCAGCCTTGAGTTCGACGTAGTGGCGCAGCACCGGGGTCAAGGTCGCCGGATTCACCAGGCTGTGGTGGTGCCAGCGGGGCAGGTCCGAGTCGGGTTCGGCGGCATTGCTGCCGGCTTTGGGGGAGTGGCCGGCCGGAGCGGCCATGCCGGCGGCGCCGAACAGATCCCCCTGGCTGACGGCATCCGCCACCAACGACAGCTGCAGTTCGGCTGGGGCCGCCATGGCGCTGGGGGTGGGGTATCCCATTCTAGAACGACCCCACCGGTGGGGTCCCTAGCCCCTGGTGTGGAGCCCTCCCCTTCACCCCACAACTTGTGAAGGAAGCCCCGCCTTCCCCCCGTCAGCGCCGGTCCGCCATGGAAGAATGCCCCCAACGCCTGATCAGGCCAGAGCGCACCCTTCGCCATGCAGATCCTCAACACACTCACCGTATTGGCCTTGGTGGTGATGTCTTTCGTCCTGATCGTTGCGGTTCCCGTGCTCTACGCCAGCACCGAGGACAGCGGTCGCTCCAACCGCCTCATCTTGCTGGGTGGTGCCGCCTGGGTCGCCCTCGTGCTGCTCAACTGGGGCATGAGTTACTTCGTGGTTTGACCCGTTGACTATTTTCGAAGGTCGCTTCACGGACGTCGGCCAACTGCGCATCGCCGTGGTGGTGGCCCGTTTCAATGATCTGGTTACGGGCAAGCTGCTGAGTGGTTGCCTGGATTGCTTGAGTCGCCACGGCATTGACGTGGACGCCAGCAGCAGCCAGCTGGATGTGGCCTGGGTGCCCGGCAGTTTTGAGATTCCCATGGTGGCCCAGCGGCTGGCGGCCAGCGGCCGCTACCAAGTGGTCATCACCTTGGGGGCCGTGATCCGCGGCGACACGCCCCATTTCGATGTGGTGGTGGCGGAGGTCAGTAAGGGAGTGGCCGCCGTGGCCCGGGACACCGGCATTCCCGTCATTTTCGGTGTTCTCACCACCGACACCCTGCAGCAGGCCCTAGAGCGAGCTGGCATTAAGAGCAACCTCGGCTGGAGCTATGGGCTGCAGGCGCTGGAAATGGGCAGTTTGATGGCGGCGCTGGCGGGGTGATATCCAAGCGGGGCCAGCTGTCCGGATGCCTGAGGCCGCGTCAGGTTTTGCTGCTTTGTGCTGGCCTCGATCTGGTGGGGCTTGTGCTGGCGGCGGCGCTGATCGACCGTTGCGAAGGCACCGATCTGCTGCGCCATCCCCAATGGCTGTTGCCGTTTGGCCTGGTTTACATCGGCTTCAGTTGGCTGTTCGGCAGCTACACCCTCTTAAAGCTGCCCCGGCTGCGGCTGTCCCTGGTGGCGGTGCGGCTGGGGCTTTCGGCCCTGGCCAGTGCCCTGATGGTGGTGTTGGCCTACTGGCTATTCCATCTGCCGGTGAATTTCACCCTGGGGCATCGGCGCATTCAGCTGGCCCTGCTCGCTGGCATGACCCTCTGGGCCCTGGGTCAGCGCCTCTGGCTGCGGCGCCTGGCCCGGCCCCAACAACGGACTGGCTGGAGCCTGCTCGATCAGACCGAGAACCAGCAGCAACGCCTGTTGCCCAGCCATCTGCCGGAGGAGGCTTTGTTGGTTGACGACCTGCCCTGGAGCGACAGCCTCAGTGTGCAGCGCCAGCTCAAGCGGGCCGCCGACGGACTGTTGTCCCTGGTGCTGTTGCTTGTGACCTTGCCGCTGATCGCCCTGGCGGCCCTGTTGATCTGGCTGGAGGATCGGGGACCGGTGCTCTACGTCCAGAAGCGCAGTGGCCTGATGGGCAAGAGCTTCCAGCTTTTCAAGCTGCGCACCATGCGCCAGGCCGAACCCCAGGCGCCGGCCACCTGGACCGTTCGGGGTGATCGGCGGATCACCCGCATTGGGGGGGTGTTGCGCCGGGTGCGCCTCGATGAGCTGCCCCAGCTCTTCAACGTGCTGCGCGGTGAGATGAGTCTCATCGGGCCGAGGCCGGAGCGCCCCGAGTTGGAGCGGGACCTGGAGGATCGCATTCCCCACTACCGCAAGCGTCACTGGATGCCACCGGGCCTCAGTGGCTGGGCCCAGGTCTGTGCCCCCTATGCCGCCAGTGTTGAGGAGGCGGAACTCAAGCTGAGCTACGACCTTTATTATTTACGCCATTGGAATACGGGCCTTGATCTTTTGATCCTCGTCAAGACGGTCAAGACAGTCCTCAAGGCAAGGGGAAGGTGAGTCAGGACTTGGGGCTTGATTGCGGAGTTCGTTGGGATAGACCCAGTTGTGCCAGGATTTATGGTTAAGCCACTGGCGTTTTGCCGGATTCGATTAGTTGGGTGGCCTCAGACGCATCTAAGGTTTGGGGCCTGTGCTGGTGCAATGACTACTTCTGGTTTTGGGCCCCTAGCAGGGCTTGCCCGGTGCCCCCTGCTTGACGACCTCCCCCCCCTGTGGTGCATACTGGATTCGTCGGGATGTCCGGTGAACGGGGTTCCAACTGCGGATGTAGCTCAGTGGTAGAGCATCTCCTTGCCAAGGAGAGGGTCGAGAGTTCGAATCTCTTCATCCGCTTTTATATGGACTTGAGTGGATTAAAAGCTGTCAAAGCTCGAATTTTTTTAGGTTTGTTTAGTTCAAGCCTCTGATCTAAGCATCAGTTTTTGCGAGATGGCCTCTCGGAAGCCCAGTCGCTCATAAAAGCCCTGGCTGTTCGTCGTCATCAGGTACACCTTTTCGGCAGAGGCCACGGGTGCTGCCAGCAGGAGGGTTTCTACGATTTGTCGGCCGAGCCCCTGCCCCTCCAAGTCGTGGATGACGACCACATCCCACAGCACGGCCCGGTAGATGCCGTCGCTGGTGGCGCGGCCAAAGCCCACTAACCGCTGGCCCTGCCAGGCGCTGACAGCCGCCTCACTGCCTCGCAGCATGCGACGCAGGTCCCTCAGGGACCTGCCAGCAGCCCAGAAACTGTTGTCTATAAACAGGTGCTGGAGTTGGTTTAGGGACTGACTTGGTCGCCAGCCAGGACCCAAGCCCAGGCGCAGGGCAGGGACCCCAGGGCCATGGCGCAGGATTTGAATCGGCGGGCCCAACGGCACATGGCGGCCAAGGAGCACGTTAGGACCGAGGCGGTTTCCCGATCCAAACGGGACGGGAGCCCTTGCCCCATCAGCTTTCTGTGGTCAGCGCCAATGTTTTGGCGATGGTAGAATCCATGACCAAGGTTGGTTGTTTCACATGCTCAAGCTGCTGCTGGGTGACCCCAATACCCGCAAGCTGAAGCGTTACCAGCCGATTGTTTCCGATATTAATCTTCTTGAGGAGGAGATTACTCCCCTCAGCGATGATCAGCTACGGGGCTTGACCGCTGAATTTCGCACCAAGCTTGACCAGGCCCGCAGCCTCGGTGGCACTCCAGAAGCCATCGCTAGCCGGGAGCGCAAAGTACTCGACGAACTGCTGCCCCAAGCGTTCGCGGTGGTTCGCGAGGCCGGCAAGCGGGTGCTTGGCATGCGCCACTTTGATGTTCAGCTGATTGGCGGCATGGTGCTGCACGACGGCCAGATTGCCGAGATGAAGACCGGCGAAGGCAAGACCCTTGTGGCCACCCTGCCCGCCTACCTCAATGCCCTGACGGGGCGTGGGGTTCATGTGGTCACAGTGAACGATTACCTGGCCCGGCGCGACGCCGAGTGGATGGGCCAGGTGCATCGTTTCCTGGGGCTTTCCGTTGGCTTGATTCAGCAGGAAATGGCCCCGGCGGAGCGCCAGCGCAACTATGGCTGCGATATCACCTACGCCACCAATTCAGAGCTGGGCTTTGATTACTTGCGTGACAACATGGCGAATGACATCGCTGAAGTTGTCCAGCGAAATTTTCATTATTGCATTATTGACGAGGTCGATTCGATCCTGGTGGATGAGGCTCGCACGCCTCTGATTATTTCCGGTCAGGTTGAGCGTCCCCAGGAGAAATATCGAGCTGCAGCGGAAATTGCCAATCAGTTGATTCGTGCGGCTGAAATGGGCAAGGATGGTATCGATCCAGAGGGTGATTATGAGGTGGATGAAAAACAACGCAATGTCACTCTCACCGATGAGGGCTATGGCAAGGCTGAGCAGCTACTGGGGGTGAAGGATCTCTTTGATCCCAAGGATCCCTGGGCCCATTTCATTAACAATGCCCTAAAAGCCAAGGAGCTTTTTGTTAATGATGTGAACTATATCGTTCGCGGTACGGATGCGGTGATTGTCGATGAGTTCACCGGACGGGTCATGCCCGGTCGCCGCTGGAGTGACGGTCTGCACCAGGCCATTGAGGCCAAAGAACAGCTCCAGATTCAGCCCGAAACCCAGACTTTGGCCAGCATTACCTATCAGAACTTTTTCCTGCTCTATCCGCGCCTGGCCGGCATGACCGGCACCGCCAAGACCGAAGAAGTGGAATTCGAGAAAACCTACAAGTTGGAGGTGGCCGTGGTGCCGACCAATCGGGTGCGATCCCGTGCTGACTGGACGGATCAGGTCTATAAAAGTGAGCCCGCCAAGTGGCGCGCCGTAGCCATGGAGACGGCCGAAATTCACCGTGGCGGCCGACCAGTTTTGGTGGGCACCACCAGTGTGGAGAAGTCTGAATTGCTGTCCAGCCTGCTCTCTGAGCAGCAGATTCCCCATAATCTGCTCAATGCCAAACCCGAAAATGTGGAGCGGGAGGCTGAAATCGTTGCCCAGGCCGGTCGTGCCGGAGCCGTCACCATCGCCACCAACATGGCTGGACGCGGGACGGACATCATTCTGGGCGGCAACAGCGATTACATGGCCCGTCTGAAGCTGCGCGAGGTGCTGTTGAACCGGCTGGTTCGGCCAGACGAAGGCCACCTGCCCCCCGTGCCCTTGCCCGCTTCGGCTTCGCCGGCCGCCGGCTTTGGCGCTGAGGCCGCCCTCGCCGCTGCCTTGCCCCCGAGCGAGGCCAGGGCCTTGGGCACCCTGTTCCCCTGTGCCCTCTCGGCCGAGACCGATCGTGATCTCTCGGCCTTGGCTAGCCACCTCGTCAAGACCTGGGGCGAGAACAGCCTCACAGTGCTCGAACTGGAGGACCGCATTGCCCAGGCCGCTGAAAAGGCCCCCACGGACAACCCGGAGATCACCTGGATGCGGGAGATGGTCGGCCGTGTTAAGGCCGAATACGACCTCGTGGTGCGTCAGGACGAAGAGCAGGTCCGTTCGGCCGGAGGCTTGCATGTCATTGGCACCGAACGCCATGAGTCCCGGCGGGTCGATAACCAGTTACGCGGTCGTGCCGGCCGTCAAGGGGATCCGGGTAGTACGCGTTTTTTCCTGTCGCTGGAGGACAACCTGCTGCGAATTTTCGGGGGAGAGCGGGTAGCCGGCCTCATGAACGCCTTCCGGGTCGAGGAGGATATGCCCATTGAATCGGGCATGCTGACCCGCTCCCTGGAAGGGGCCCAAAAGACGGTCGAAACCTATTACTACGACATTCGTAAGCAGG
>JAPLIF010000034.1 GCA_026389255.1 Cyanobacteriota bacterium | reverse complement strand
GATAACTTGCAGCAGATTCTCGACAAACAAATGCAACCGGCCACCGCCACGGCCGGAGGAGCCCCAGCCAATACCAACCGACTGCCGTTCGAACCCAAAGGCAAAAAGTGAGCCAATCCCCCTCGCCGTCCCCCCCGGGCGACGATCTGCAGCCGGTGCCGCTGCAGGAGTTGCGCCTCCTCCAAGGAGGGCGTCGCTGGGCTGTTAATCAGGAAATTGGGGAGCTTGAGACCCTGACTCCTGTGCGGGGCTCTGTCCAGGTCCTACACCACGGCGGCGTGCTTGAGGTGCGTGGCGAAGCCGAAACCATCGTCACCCTCTGCTGCGCCCGCTGTCTCCAGCATTTCAACCATCCCCTCAAAGCCTCCGCCCAGGAATTGCTCGAGATTGACGCCGCCCTGGCCGCAGAGACCATGGGTCTGGCCAGCGCCGAGTGCGACGATCGGCTGGATCCGGTGGGCCAGTTCGACCCCCAACGCTGGATCTTCGAACAACTCAGCCTGCAGCTCCCCCTAGTGAACCGCTGCGGCAGTGACTGCCCCGGTCCAGACCGCTGGACCAGCGACGCCCCCGAGGGCGATCCCCGCTGGGCGGCCCTGCGCCAACTCGGCACGTCCTGAACCCAGGCCATGTCCCCGACCCTGGCCGACCAACTGGATCTGCTGATCCGGGCCCGAACCCCCATCCTCTGGATCCGCACCCTCGAGGAAGAGCGGGTTGTGGTGGTGCTACAGGAGCTGGCGGACCGCCTCGGCCATCGCCTGTTGCTGCGCTGGGATTTCATCACCGGGCTCAGTGGGCCTCCGGGCCGTCAAGGCGAGGCGGACCGCAACCCCTCGGCCGCCCTGGAACTGCTCAGCACCCTGGCCCCAGAACCCGGTGTCCTACTGCTGCTCCAGGATTTCCATCGCTTCAGCGACGATGCCGGCATCTGCCGGAGACTGCGCAATCTGGCCTCCGAATTGCCCCGGACCCCCCACACCCTCATCATCACCGCCCCCGATTGGCAGGTCCCCCCGGAACTCGAGGACGGCGTCACCCGACTCGATCTGCCCTTACCCGATGCCCATGAGATTGGCCGTCTGCTGGGCAACATCGCCCGGGCCAGTGGCGAAGCTCTGGATCCTGATGTGCAGGAGCAGCTCACGGCCGCCTGCCATGGCCTCAGTGAACAGCGGGTGAGGCAATTGGCGGCCCGGGCGTTGGCGCGGCGGGGTCGCCTGGGCCCGGAGGATCTGGCGGAGGTGCTTGAGGAAAAACGGCTCGCCATCGCCCGCAGCGAGCTGTTGGAATACTGCCCGGCCGAAGCCAGCCCAGCGGATATCGGCGGTTTGGAAGGGCTCAAACATTGGCTCGCCCAACGGCACCGTGCCTTCAGTGATGAAGCCCGCCGTTACGGACTGCCCCTGCCCAGGGGGGTCCTGCTGGTGGGTCCCCAAGGGACTGGCAAATCCCTCACCGCTAAGGCCATCGCCCACAGCTGGAACATGCCCCTGCTGCGCCTTGATGTGGGACGGCTGTTTGCCGGGCTCGTCGGGGCCAGTGAAGCGCGCACCAGGGACATGATTCAACGGGCCGAGGCCATGGCCCCCTGCGTGCTCTGGATCGATGAGATTGACAAGGGCTTTGGGGGCGATGGCCGCAGCGACGGGGGGACCAGCCAGAGGGTGCTGGCCAGCCTGCTGACCTGGATGAGCGAAAAAACAAGCGCGGTGTTCGTGGTCGCCACCGCCAATGCGGTCGAACGGCTGCCCCCCGAACTGCTGCGCAAGGGCCGCTTTGACGAAATTTTCCTGCTGGAGCTGCCGGACGCCGACGAACGGCGGGCGATCCTCGACCTGCAGCTGCGGCGCCGCCGACCCCTGCATGCCTTACCCCTGGAGGTGCTGATCGATCGGACCGAAGGATTTTCAGGGGCCGAACTGGAGCAGACCGTGATCGAAGCGATGCACCTGGCCTTTGGTGACCATCGCGAGATCGTCGAAGCCGATCTGATCACAGCGGCCTCCCAGGTGGTGCCGCTGTCTCGCACCGCCCGCGAACAGCTTGAGGCCCTGCGCCAATGGGCCAGCAGCGGACGGGCCCGCTCTGCGGCTGGCCCCTCCACCCCCGCTGCGGGCTAGGCCCTC
>JAPLIF010000271.1 GCA_026389255.1 Cyanobacteriota bacterium | reverse complement strand
CCGGCGCCCGCATGCGCGTTGGCCTTTCGGCTTTGACCATGGCCGAGTACTTCCGAGACGTTAATAAGCAAGATGTGCTGTTGTTCATTGACAACATTTTCCGGTTTGTGCAAGCCGGTTCAGAAGTCAGCGCCTTGTTGGGGCGCATGCCATCGGCCGTGGGTTACCAGCCAACCCTGGGCACGGACGTAGGCCAACTGCAAGAACGCATCACTTCCACCCTCGAGGGATCCATTACGTCAATCCAGGCCGTCTATGTGCCTGCTGACGATCTCACCGACCCGGCCCCTGCCACTACCTTCGCCCACCTTGACGCCACCACGGTGCTAAGCCGCGGCCTGGCTTCTAAGGGCATTTATCCGGCGGTTGATCCGCTCGATTCCACTAGCACCATGCTGCAGCCTGCGGTGGTGGGGGATGAGCATTACCGCACGGCCCGGGCCGTGCAATCCACCCTGCAACGCTACAAGGAACTCCAGGACATCATTGCGATCCTTGGACTCGATGAACTTTCCGAAGATGACCGGCGCACCGTTGACCGGGCCCGCAAGATCGAAAAGTTTCTCTCCCAACCCTTCTTCGTGGCCGAAATATTTACTGGTCAATCCGGTGAATATGTCAAGCTTGAAGATACCATCAAGGGATTTAACATGATTCTCGCAGGTGAATTGGACGATCTTCCCGAGGCGGCCTTCTATCTTGTCGGCAACATCGACCAAGTTAGGGCGAAAGCCCAGAAAATTCTCACCGAAGCGAAGGGTTGATCATGACCTTCAACTTAAGGATTCTTTCTCCCGATAAAAGTGTCTTTGATGGTACTGCCGACGAAGTGATTCTTCCTAGCGTCAGTGGTCAGATGGGCATTCTCACCGGCCATGTCTCCATTCTTACCGCTTTAGACGATGGAGTCTTGCGGGTACGTGAGGGCACCACTTGGCAATCCATTGCCCTCATGGGTGGTTTTGCCGAAGTTGATGCCAATGAAGTCACGGTGCTCGTCAATGGTGCCGAATTGGCCAAGGACATTGATCCCGCCAAGGCCGAGCGGGAGCTGGAATCGGCGATTCAAGCTGCTGCGGCCCTAGAGAACGAGCCCATCAGTACCGCCAAGGTCAAGGCGCTGCAAACTCTCTCTCGGGCTCGCGTCCGGGTGGCTGCCACCAAGGGTTCTTAAGGGAAACGACCAACCACGAGGAGTTTTTTACTGCGCTTGGTCGAATTCAAATAAAGCCGGCCCTTGGGCCGGCTTTTTGATTGATCTTCAGGCTGGATCAAGGGCCTGATTCACCAGCTCAGGACTCAAGCGGTTCCACAAAAGGTGACGTCGGGGAATTTGAGCTTGGCCTCTTCTAGGGACTTGCCCCGGCCCTCTTCCTGCCAGTAGTTGATCACCTCGGTGGCCTTATTAAGGATCTCAACCCGCTCGTTATCCGTGATCCAGCTCTTGCGCTCCAGTTCGGTCTTGAGCGTTTCCCAGGCGTCTTCACGGGGCCAGAAGAAATAGGCCGTGAGCGGGCTGGGACCGCCACCGACGATTTGGTCGACCGCTAGGGCCACGTTGTCGGGCAACCAAAGGATCTTGAGGAGGAAGCGTCCCTCATCGGCCTTGGGGGTGTAGCCCGAAGGGACACCATCTTCATCAATGGTGGCAGTGGCTAGGGCGGCACTACCGCCGCGTAGCACCGGGCGGCCCTGGGTCACCTCGCTGGCGGCCGTCGGATCGGCGACGTCATCCATTGCGGCAGCGCCCACCGCCTCGTCACTGATCGTCTCGGCTGCTGTCATGGTCGGGGTGCTCAAGGCAGAAGGACAAAGACCTAACCTATCAGCCTCGCTGCAATGGGTCCCTGAGTCCCCGCGCCCTGGTTCTCTTTGACATTGATGGCGTCATCCGGGATGTTGGCGGCAGCTATCGTCGCGCCCTCAGCGAAACCGTCCATCACTACAGCGGTTATCGCCCCTCAGCCGCTGAAATCGATGCTCTCAAGGGCGAGGGCCTTTGGAACAACGACTGGCAAGCCTCGCTTGAATTGCTGCGGCGCCAAGGATCCGGCTCTCCCCTTCCGGCCTTCGATGACATTGTTGCGGTCTTCAGCGAGGCCTACTTCGGGGGCGACCCCAATGGGATCCCGCCACCTGGCAGGGCTTCATCGGCAATGAACCCTTGCTGGTGCCCTCAACGTTCTTCAACACCCTCAGCGATGCAGGCTTGGCCTGGGGGTTCGTCAGTGGCGCCGAACCGCCTTCCTGCCGCTACGTGCTGGAGCAACGCCTAGGGCTGGTCGACCCACCCCTGATCGCCATGGGGGATGGCCCCGACAAACCCGATCCCCAAGGGCTACTGCGGCTCACGGCGCAGCTGCTTGACCGCCACGGCGCCCCAGCCCCTGGCCCCCTGGCCCCACCGGTGGCCTATCTGGGGGACACGGTCACCGACGTATCTACCCTGCTGCGAGCTCGCCAGGCGGTACCCGAACAACGTTGGCGGGCCCTGGCGGTGGCACCGCCCCACTTGCACGCCGCCGACGCGCAAGCGGCCCGGGAAGGCTATGAACAACAGCTTGTACGGGCTGGTGCCGAAGCGATCCTGGCCACCACCGCCGCCGTGATCGAAGCCATGGAGGCCTGGCTGGTCGCCATCGACCAGGAGCGGGCCACTCTGGAAGTCAGCGGGCCATGATGACCTTCCCGAGAAGGTCTGTTCCAGCATGGCGGTCCAGAAGCGACGCTACCGACTGGTCGATCGTCATGGGGAGCCCCATGCCGTCCTGGATGACCATTTTGACTCCTTGGAAGAGGCCTGGGACCTGGCCCAGCAGTGGAGTTTGCAGAAGGCCGACACCAGCCACGATGGAGCCCTTGAGGAGATCGGCATTGAGGTGAGTACGGGATCAGGCGCCTGGCGAAGCTTGAGGCCCCCTGCAGCCGCACCCAGATCTGAGGCCTGATGGCCAGTGGTCGGTTAGGGGCGCAGCAGTTCGCTGACGACCAGATCCACCGCCTCCGGCCGGGCCATTAATTCGTGGTGGGCCAGGTGCAGCGGGAAGGGGAATCGGCGGCCGACGGGCAAGACGGCGGTCCAGCCGGGCACGACAGGACGCTGCCCAGCTTCATGTCTGCCACCGAGGCCAGGGGCCAGCGGGGCCACACCTGGGCCGCCAGCGTGCCCTGCTGGGGGCTGGCCACACTGGTGAAGCGCCTGACCCGCTGGTAGCCCCCCTGCAATTGGATCCAGGTGCGGCTGATCAGCCCCCCCATCGAAAACCCCATCACATCCAGGGGCTGATCGGGACCAAAGGCGGCCTCAATGGCTTGATTCAGATGGGCCGCCAACTCTTCCAGGGGCACCACACCTAAACCATGGGGCAGGTGGGGAGTGAAGGGGCTGCCGCGGCGGCCGTCCAGGGTGCGCTTGTGGGTGTTGAAGAGATCTGGCGGGGCCCAGAGGCCTGGCACCAGCACCTGGGGGGGGGGAGGCAACATCAAGCGATGATTCCGATGGGGCGTCAAGGGCAAGGCTCCCGAGCCCATCCTGGCCATGCCGAGCCGCCCGTTGCCAGGCCATCGCGACCGCTTGGCAACCGGCCCACGGGGGCGAGAAGAATCCATAAAACTTGCCCAAACCAATGCTGGCTTGGGTTTTGGGTTCGGGGTTCGGGGTCAATCAGGCAGCCAGGCACCTTTGCCTTGCTCTTCTGGCTTAAAATGAATGGGTGGCTGATCAAGCCCACCTGATTTCCTGGGCCATGGCGGACCTAGCCGTCGATGGCGACGGTCTGTTCCGCTGCGTCCTGAATCAGGCTCGGTCCAGCATTCAAGGCTGGGACAATACCTTTGCCTTGACCTTGATGAGCGCCCCTGGATCCCGGCCTGGCCATGGTGAAAAGCACAATGCCAGCCGGGTTGGTTGGTTAAGGGCCGTGGTGCTGGGGGCCAATGACGGGGCCATCTCCGTCGCCAGCTTGGTGGTGGGAATCTCCGCCTCAGGAGCCTCCCGCGACCAGATCCTGCTCTCCGGACTGGCGGCTACGGTGGCTGGCGCCGCCTCGATGGCCGCGGGAGAATTCGTCTCGGTGCAATCCCAGGCCGATACAGAAATGGCCGACCTGGCCAAGGAACGATTGGAATTGCACCTCGATCCCGCCGGCGAACTCGCCGAACTGACGAGCATCTACGTCTCCCGGGGTCTGGATCCCGAGCTGGCCCAGCGAGTCGCCGAACAACTGAGCCAGCACGACGCCCTGGCTGCCCACGCCCGCGATGAACTGGGCCTGAGTGAAATGTTGCGGGCCCGTCCGCTGCAAGCGGCAGGGGCCTCCGCCGCCAGCTTCCTGGTCGGGGCCCTGCTCCCTTTGCTCACCATCCTGTTCAGCCCCGCCAACCGCATCACAGAGGTCACGACCGCCGCGGCCCTGGTGGCCTTGGTAGCCCTGGGGGCCCTTTCGGCCCAGGCCGGCGGATCATCCCGGCGCCGCAGTGCCCTGCGCATGCTCTTTTGGGGGGCCCTGGCCATGGGGCTGACGGCACTGGTGGGTCACTGGTTTGGTGCCGTGGTCTGATGACTTGCGGTGATCCCGAGAACGCTTGGATCCACACCCAGCGGCGCCTGTTCAGCTTTCAAGCTGGCCAAACCCTTTGCGCTCAAAATCTGCCAAATGGCCGACTGAACGGCACTGGAGATTTTCGGCTGATTAATTGGGTCACCAATCATGAAACGCAAGGCGTAGATACTTGAAACCAAACTTGTGGCGTCACCAATTTTTAATAGCAAAGCCTGGGGAGAAGGATCGCTGAGGACACCATGGATTGAGGCAGCTGATCTTTCCAAGAGGGCTATGATTTCACTTGGATTCTGATCAGGAGGGACAGGTACCATGACCTCACAGCGACGGAAAGGGTCACCGAGCGTATAGGAAGTGGTCGTATTTGAAAAAAAAGTTTGGTTTGGTATTACAAGCACAGCGTTATCAGATTCACGCCAAAGGGTAGTCGCCCTGAGGCTTTGAGATCGCACCTCACAGGCCTCACCATCAAACAATAATTTCTCACCGGGGCGCACCGTACCCTCGAGTAATACCCAAA
>JAPLIF010000299.1 GCA_026389255.1 Cyanobacteriota bacterium | reverse complement strand
TTTCGGCACGGTGGAGTCGGTTAAGGCCGTGGAAGAGCTGGTGGCTCCGATCACGGGGACGGTGCAGGCGCGCAATGAGGCCGTTCTGGCCAATCCCGAAGAGTTGCAGAACGATCCCTACGGCGAAGGCTGGTTGCTGGTCTTGGTGCCCAGCGACGTCACCGAAATCGACACCCTGATGGATGCCGCCACCTATCAGGGGAAAGTGGATGGCCACTGATGGACTGGCGTTGAGTCCGAGCTGGCCCTGGGTAACAGCTAGCGAGGCGACCCGAGACCAGACCAACGATCCTTCGATTTCCTTAGGATTTCTGCTCTTGATTGAATGCCTGTGAGCGCTGCGTTTCTCGTACGGCACCTGGGTCCTGGGCCCGACGAACAACGGCAGATGCTCGATGAGCTGGGGCTTGATTCCCTCGAGGCCTTGGCGGCCCAGATCGTACCGGCAGAAATCCTGCTGCCCCAAGCGGTCGCCGCCGAAGGTTTACCAACCGCCTGTGGCGAGGCCGAGGCCTTGGCCGAACTGGCCCAGATCGCCGCCGCCAACCGTCCCTGTCGAAGCCTGATCGGACTGGGTTATCACGGCACCGCCACTCCGGCCCTGATCCAGCGCCACGTTCTCGAAAACCCCTGCTGGTATACCGCCTACACCCCCTATCAAGCCGAGATCGCCCAAGGACGGCTGGAAGCCCTGCTCAACTTCCAGACCCTGGTGAGCGAACTCACAGGTTTGCCGATTGCCAATGCTTCGCTGCTGGATGAGGCCACCGCAGCGGCAGAAGCCATGGCCATGGCGCTGGCGGTGAGCCGTCGCGGCGGAGCCCGTCGCTTTTTGGTCGATGAGGAGGTGTTGCCCCAGACCCTGGCGGTGTTGCGAACCCGGGCCGAACCCCTCGATATCACCATCGAATTGGTGCCGGCCGCCGATCTAGCCAGCCGTAGTGCAGAAGGACTAGGGAGCTCTGCTCTGCCGGACGATGCGTTCGGGCTGCTGCTGCAACTGCCGGGAACCGCAGGGGGGCTTTGGGACCCCTGCCCCCTGCTGGCCGCGGCCCGGAGCGCTGGGATCATCACCACGGTGGCGATCGATCCACTGGCCCAAGTGCTGCTGGCGCCCGTGGGCGCCATGGGGGCCGACATCGCCATCGGCAGCCTGCAGCGCTTCGGGGTGCCGATGGGCTTTGGAGGCCCCCACGCCGCCTTCTTCGCCACCAGCGATGACTACAAGCGCCACATCCCTGGACGATTGGTAGGCCAGTCCCGCGATGCCGAAGGCAACCCGGCCCTGCGCCTGGCGCTGCAGACCCGGGAGCAGCACATCCGCCGCGACAAGGCCACAAGCAACATTTGCACCGCCCAGGTCCTGCTGGCGGTCATGGCCAGTTTTTACGCCGTTCACCACGGCCCCGAGGGCCTGGGCGCCATCGCCCGGACGGTGCTGGAGGGGCGTCGGGCCCTGGTGGCCGCCCTGGCTGAACTGGGTCTTGCCAGCGAAGTCGGACCGGGATTCGACACCGTGGCCCTACGCACCCCCCGGGCTGAAACCCTGCGGCAGCGCGCCCTCACGGCAGGATTCAACCTGCGCCGTGGTCTGAGGGGCGACGGCGATCCAGCAAGCCTGGCCATCAGTCTCGATGAACTGACCACGGCAGGGGAACTTCAACGCCTCATTGGCGCCTTGGCCGATGATCCCGCCCAAGCGGAACGGGCGACCACCACCCTGGAACTGAGCCTGGCCAGCGCCGCCGCCAGCCCCCTTGAAGAGTTGCTGCCCGAGTTGCCCCTCCGCCATGGCCCCTGGCTGGGCCAAACCGCCTTCCACCGCTATCACAGCGAAACCGAGCTGCTGCGTTACATCCAACGACTGGCCAGCAAGGATTTATCCCTCGTGCACGGCATGATCCCCTTGGGTAGCTGCACCATGAAACTGAACGCGGCGGCCGAAATGGTGCCCGTCAGTTGGCCCGCCTTCGGCCAGATGCATCCCTTCGCGCCCTCCGACCAAAGCCTGGGTTACAGCCGCTTGGTGGCCGATCTGGAGCAATGGCTGGCGGCGATTACCGGCTTTGCCGGAGTTTCCCTGCAGCCCAATGCCGGATCCCAGGGCGAATACGCCGGGTTGATGGTGATTCGGGCCTGGCATCAAAGCCGCGGGGAGGGCCACCGTCGCGTCTGTTTGATCCCCACCAGCGCCCACGGCACCAATCCGGCCAGTGCCGTGATGGCCGGAATGCGGGTTGTGGCGATCCAATGCGATGAAGACGGCAATATTGACGCGGCCGACCTGGAGGCCAAGGCCAGGACCCACGCGAACGACCTGGCGGCGTTGATGGTGACCTACCCCTCCACCCACGGCGTGTTTGAAACCAGCATCCGCCACCTCTGCGACGTGGTGCACGAACAGGGCGGCCAGGTGTATCTCGATGGCGCCAACCTCAATGCCCAGGTGGGTCTGTGCAAACCTGGCCTCTACGGCGCCGATGTCTGCCACCTCAATCTCCATAAGACGTTCTGCATCCCCCACGGGGGCGGCTGGCCGGGGGTGGGACCCATCGCTGTCGCCGCCCACCTAGTGCCCTTCCTGCCGGGCCATCCCCTCGTCGGTCCAGGCGAAGCCGGATCCGGGAGCGACCAAGGGATCGGGCCTGTGTCGGCGGCCCCCTGGGGCAGTGCCGGCATCCTGCCGATCAGCTGGATGTATGTCCGCATGATGGGGGGACTGGGCTTGCGCACCGCCAGCCAGGTGGCCCTGCTGTCAGCCAACCTGATTGCCGAGCGCCTGGATCCCCATTTCCCGGTGCTTTACAAGGGCGCCAATGGCCGGGTGGCCCACGAATGCATCCTCGACCTCCGTCCCCTCAAACGCAGCTGCGGCCTCGAGGTGGATGACGTGGCCAAGCGTCTGATGGATTACGGGTTCCACGCGCCAACCGTCAGTTGGCCCGTAGGAGGAACGATGATGGTGGAGCCGACCGAGAGCGAATCGCTGGCCGAGTTGGATCGCTTCTGCAACGCCATGATCCACATTCGGGAAGAGGCAGCGGCCCTGGAATCAGGCCAAGCCGATCCCCTGAACAACCCCCTCAAGCGAGCGCCCCATACCTTGGCTGCCGTCATGGCCGACACCTGGGACCGTCCCTACAGCCGCAGCCAAGCCGGTTTCCCGGCAGGTGAGCAGCAGCTCGATGGCAAAGTGTGGCCGGCCGTGGCCCGCATCGATAACGCCTTCGGCGATCGCAACCTGGTCTGCACCTGCCCCACGGTGGCAGAAATGTCAGTTGCGGAAGTGGCCTCCTAATTGGCCAAAGGGCTTCCCAGGAGCCAACGAATGGCGCATATTGACCAGCATGTTGGGCCCTTGATCGCCTCCACCACTCCCTCACCCCCGCAACTGCCCATGAACCCCATCGGCCCAGGAAACGGAGACGGAATTCAACGCATCGAAGGCACCAATGTGATTCGAGTGCCCTTCGGTGTCCGCCACTCCCGTCGCAGCCGCCCCGCCCGACCCGAGCATTGGGCCACTCTTGTGCTGTCGTTCCAAGGCGCCGGAGGGGGGGGGCCCACCCCGCCCCAGGCGGCTTGATCATGCACCGATTTTCTTGAGTTGCCGCCGAATTCAAAAAGTATTCTTTCCTGTCTCAGACCCAGGATTCAGTACCTCTGGCCTGTGCGCCTTTGATGGACGGCAGAGGTTCCCTTGGGGTCGATCAGGGCACCAGACACGGCTTCGGCGTAGAGAAGCCAATGGTCCCCGCATTCCATCCGTTGCCTCACTGTGGCTTCGATCCAAGCCAGGGCATCGGGCAACAAAGGCTGCCCCCCGGGACTTTCGCTGACATCGAGTCCCGCAAAGCGATCGGCTCCAGGCGAAAAGGGCTGCAGGAACTGCTTCATCGGCCCGGTTTCGCGACCTGCCGCCAGGATGTTGAGGGCGCAGCGATCGCCCACATGCAACAGACCTTCCACGGCCCGGTCCTTGGCCACGGCCACCGTGAAGCCCGGAGGCGAAAAACTGGCCTGGCTCACCCAGCTGGCCACCATGGCACCACTGAGGGCCGAGGCCCCTTCCCCCTTGCGGGCCGTGAGCACACACAGGCTGCCGATGACCCGGCCCAGGGCCTGGATGGCGGGATCGCTGCGACTGTCACTCAGCCCACCGCCACTGCGCCGCTGGCTGCGTCGCTGCTCCTCCTGTAGGCGTCGGCCCAGACTGGTGCCGGTCTCATCCAGGGTACGCAGGGTGGCGGCATCGGGACTGAACCGCACCCGAATTGGAGCAAAGGCAAAGTTAAATCCACCATCCCGCAGCTTGGTCTCCAGCAGATCGATGGCCTCACCGCTCCAGCCATAGCTGCCAAACACGCCAACGGGCTTACTGCGGTCCCCCTCCGCCAACACCGTGCCCAGGGCCGAAACAATCGGTGTTGGCGCATGACCTCCGAGGGTGGGGGAGCCAATGAGCAGGGCATCACAGCTGCGAATGGCCTCGATTAATAGCTCCGAAGGGGCAAATTCACAGTTGATGCTCTCCACCCGCACCCCCGTTTTGGCGACCCCCTGGGCCAGGGCATCGGCAATCGCGGCGGTGTTGCCATAGGCACTGGCGAACAGCAGGGCCACCGAGCGCCGCGCCTGCTGCAGGGTGGTCCCCCAACGGCGATAGTCGGCTAAAAGACTGCGCCAGCTTTCGGTGATGGCGGGGCCATGGCCCGGGGCGATGCCCCGCAAGGGCAACCCCTCCAGGCGATCCAATACCACCTCCACCTGGCGGGCCATGGGGGCCATCAGGCAGTCATAGAAATAACGCCGGTCCTCCTCGCTGCTGCCCCGATGGGCCTCAGCAAACGTCTCGATGCAGAGATGGGCGGCAAAGAACTTGCCGCTCATCAACAATCCCGACCGATCCTCGAAAGCCATCAGCGCCCCAGGCCAGCGGGGCGTTGGCGCCGGAATCAAGGTGAGCTTGTGGCCTCCAGCCAACTCACGGCTCACCTCGTGCTTCACCACATCGATGGGAGGCAGCGGTGGACCCGCCTCGTCAGCACCATCGCTGGCGCTGGGTGAACGCTGGTCCCAAAGGTCCCCCAGGAGTCGGGCGCCGGCATTGGAGGCCACCAACATCAGGGCTGGCCAGCGGCTGGCCAGCAGGCGCAAGAGCGCGACCCGGTTGGGGTTGACATGACCGACCACCACCTTGAGCGAAGCCTCGGGACTGACCAAGGTCGCCAACTCAGCCAGAAAGGACTCGGCGAACGAAGCCCCCAGGGGGTGGACCAGCACGGGCGGCACCAGCTGACCGGCGGCGTTGCAGCCGGCATCGAACAAAAAGCTGTTGGCAGAGGTGCCACGCTCTAGGCCGTATTCGACTTCAAAGCGAAGGCGCTTGGGGCTCAGCCCCCTCAGGCAGGTGAAGCCTGGATCAATCGGCAAGCGAATAACCCGGCGGCCATTGGGTTCGTTGACCGCACTGGGCGAAGCCGGGTCCGGAGCAGTGGGGTTGGAAGTAACCACCATCAGACCAGGGCCGAAGGCAGAACGAAACGCAGCCTATCGGCAGCGGAGCCGTTAATAGTGGTTCCCCACCTTGCGGTGATGCACCGCCGTGGCGGCGTCGGTGTCCGCCACATTGCCCTGCTCCACCAAGGCATAGATGATCCAGTGGTCTGGACCCTCGAGTCGCTGGGCCACTACGCAACCCAGATAGGCCAAGGCATCGCCGAGGACAGGTCCGCCGGCCGCCACCCCATCAAGGGTGTTGATGCCCGCAAAGCGGTCGGCCCCGGGGGGGAAGCGGCGCAGGAAATGGCGCAGCAGGGGCTGGTGGTTGTCCTCGCGCAGGACATTGAGGACAAAGCGATCTCCCACCTGCATCAAGGCCTCAATCGCCCGATCTTTGGCCACGGCAACGGTGATCCCCGGCGGCTCGAAGCTGGCCTGGCTGACCCAGCTGGCCACCATGGCGCCACTGCGTTGACCTTCCGCTTCCCGAGCCGTGACGACGTAAAGCCCTCCGGACAGCCGACCCATGGCCTTATCCAGATCGCCATCGATGGATTTCATCGCGGCAATCGTTTTCTCACGGCTTAGCAACTGACCCAGGTCCGTGCCGGTCTCCTCGCAGCGCTGGTAATCGGCGGCATTGGGCACCTGGCGAATCCGCAGGGGCGCGAAGGCCTCGGGCTGACCCATGCTGCGTAACTGGCTGGCCACGGTGTCAATGGCCTCATCGTTGCCGCTGAAGGCGTCATAGCACCCCACCCATTGCTTGGGTTTCAGGGCCGCCAGCAGGGTGCCAATGGAGGCTTGCAGATCGGCATCCGGGGCTGTGGGCCAGGTGGGAACCACCACGGCGGCCGCATCGCCAACCAAGGCCGCCAGCTCCTGGGCATCCGTGGCCCGCAGATCCACCAATTGCACCTGCACCTCCGCCTTGCCGATGCCGCGGGCAATGGCCTGGCTGAGACGATCGCAAAAGCCGACCTGGCTGAGATAGCAAACCGCGACGTAGGCCTCCCCACCACTGCGCTGGCTACTCCACTCGCGATAGTCCTCCACCCACAACGACAGGTGATCCCGCAGCAGGGGTCCGTGCCCCACCGCAATCATCTGGATCGGTGGTAACGCTTCCATGCGCTTCAGGGCCTGCAGCACACTACGGGCATTGGGTCCCATCAGGCAGTCGTAATAAAAACGAAAATCCGGAGCGATGGCGCCAGGATTGAGGTCATAGAGATCGTCGCTGCAATAATGCAGACCGAAGGCATCACAGGTGAACAGCACTCCGGTGCCGTGATCGTAGGAAAAGATCGTGTCGGGCCAATGCAGATTGGGTGCACTGAGAAATTCAAATCGGTGGGCCGTTCCACTGCTGCTGTTGGTGCCCAGATCGAGGACATCACCCGTCTTGATGGCCCGGCTGCGGAAGGGGCGATGCACCTGGTTTTCGAGAAATTGGATCGCCACCTTGGAGGCAACAATTTCAATTTCGGGGTTTCGATCAATCAGATCTCCAATCAAGCCGGAATGGTCGGGCTCGGTATGGGAAACAATTAAATAATCAATGTGTTTGGGATCGATCTGTTCCTCCAGCAGCGCCAACCAGGTGCTCTGGAATTTGAGATGGCTGGTGTCGATCAGGG
>JAPLIF010000216.1 GCA_026389255.1 Cyanobacteriota bacterium | reverse complement strand
CAGGGTGCTGCCAGGCCAGCCATCCCGCTGCAGGATCTGGGCCAGAAGGCGGGCCAGGGGCAGTTTTGTGGGCCCGTCGGCGGTGATGCTCCATTCGGCCCCCTCGGGGTCGAGGGGCACCACCGTCGGTTCCCCCCCCAGGGTCAGCCGCACCCCTTGGGCTAAAAACCGGCGTTCCACGTCCTGCGCCACCGTTTCCATCCAGTTGGGGGCTGGTGCGCTGAGGGGTAACGGGGAGTTTGGCAAGCTAAGCATCGGTGCACTTTTTAAGATCATGATCTCTATAGGGTCCTGAAGCCCAAGGCCATCAGACACTGCAGGACATGACCGGCACCGGTTCCACGTTCCAGATGCGGGCGGCGTATTCCCGAATCGAACGGTCCGAGCTGAAGAAGCCACAGCGGGCGGTGTTCAGCACCGACATCGTGCTCCAACGTTGCTGGTCGGGCCAGACCCCATCCACTTCATTCTGGGCGCGGCGATAGTCGCCGATATCGGCCATCACCCGAAAAGGATCTTGGCCACAGAGGTTGGCAAGCAGGGGATGGAACAGTTGGCGGTCCCCTTCGCTGAAATGACCCGAACCGATCAGGTCAATGGCCTCTTTGGTGACGGGGTCATTCTCCAGCCAGGGCATTGGGTGATAACCATTGCGGTTGATGGCGGCGAGTTCGGCGGCCGTATGGCCAAACAGGAAAAAGTTATCGGCGCCCACATGGTCGCGGATCTCAATGTTGGCGCCATCGAGGGTGCCAATGGTCAGGGCGCCGTTGAGGGCCATTTTCATGTTTCCGGTGCCTGAGGCCTCCATGCCTGCGGTGGAAATCTGTTCCGAGAGGTCGACGGCGGGGTAGATGCGTTGGCCCAGGCTTACATTGAAATTGGATAAAAAGACCACCTTGAGGCGACCCTCCATGGCTGGATCGATATTGACAATGTCGGCAATCCCTACGATGAGTCGGATGATTAACTTGGCCATGGCATAGCCCGGAGCCGCCTTACCACCGAAGATCACCGTGCGCGCCGGTAGATCTTCACCGGCCCGAATCCTTAGGTAACGTTCGACCAGATGCAGGGCCGCCAGATGCTGGCGCTTGTATTCGTGGATCCGCTTTACCTGGACATCGAAGAGGCTAGTTGGGTCGACAAGCACGCCAGAAAGCTGGTGGATTGTGGTCGCCAGCCGCTCCTTGGCCTGGCTCCGCACCCCCTGCCAGCGCTGCAGGAAGGCGGCGTCCTGGGCCAGGGGCTCCAGGCCCTTAAGGGCATCCAGATCCCGCCGCCAGCCCTCGCCCAGGCTGGAGTCCAGCAATGCGGCCAGGGGCGGATTGGCAACGGCGAGCCAGCGGCGTGGCGTGACCCCGTTGGTGATGTTGGTAAAACGCTCCGGCCAGAGGGTGGCGAAATCATGGAACAGTTCTTGGCGGAGTAGCTCACTGTGCAGTTGGGCCACGCCGTTCACCTTGTGACTGCCAACGATGGCCAGGTGGGCCATGCGCACCCGCCGCTGGGAACCTTCCTGGATCAGGGAAAGCTTTTCCAATAGGGCCGGGTTGCCGGGATGGCGCAGGCGCACCATCTTGAGGAAGCGGGCATTGATTTCGTAGATGATCTCCAACTGTCTGGGCAGGAGTTGTTCAAAAATCTCCAGGCTCCAGGCTTCAAGAGCTTCCGGTAAGAGGGTGTGGTTGGTGTAACTGATCGTGGCCGTGGTAGTGCTCCAGGCCGAATCCCAATCTAAGCCATGCTCATCGATGAGCAGACGCATTAACTCCGCCACGGCGATGGCGGGATGGGTGTCATTCAGTTGAATGGCATATTTGCGGTGGAACTCGCTGACCGGCAGGCCTTGCCCCTTGAGAATCCGGAACATGTCCTGCAGGGAGCAGCTCACAAAGAAAATCTGCTGACTGAGGCGCAACCGCTTGCCCTGTTCCAGTTCGTCATTGGGATAAAGCACCTTGGACAGGGTCTCCGACTGCACCTTCTGGAGGACGGCCCTGGTGTAATCGCCGGCATTAAAAGAAGCAAAGTCGAAGGCATCTGGGGCCTGGGCTCCCCAGAGCCGCAGGGTGTTGGCCGTATGGACGCCATAGCCCAGGATCGGGGTGTCATAGGCCACGCCAATGACGGTATGGCCGCCAATGCTGACCGGGTAACTCCACTCCGGATGGATGACCTCCCAGGGATTGCCTCCCATCAACCAAGGGTCGGTGCTTTCCACCTGGCCCTGGGGCCCAATTTGTTGGCGAAAGATGCCGAACTCGTAGCGAATGCCGTAGCCAATGGCCGGGATCTCGAGGGAGGCCATCGATTCCTGGAAACAGGCCGCCAGGCGCCCAAGACCCCCGTTGCCAAGACCGGGTTCCGGTTCCTGGGCCAGCAAGCTGTCCAGGGAGAAGCCGAGGGCTTCACAGGCCTCTTCCGCTTGGCGCCGCAGGCCCAGATTGACAAGATTGTTTTCCAGGTGCGGGCCTAGCAGATACTCGGCCGAGAGATAGACAGCCGTGCGCACGCTCTTTTGGGTGTAGGTCTCGGCCGTGTCCACCCACGTTTGCAGCAATAGATCGCGCACCGCCAAGGCAAGGGAAAGGTAGTAATCGTGTTGGGTGGCCAGGGATGGTGTCTTGGCCAGGCTGGAAAACAGATGCCGGCGCATCGAGTCCAGCAGCGTCTTACTGGGACTTGAAAGCAGGTCCGTGGCCGGGGAAACGATGGAGTCCATGGGGGGCGGCTGGGATGGTGGGATGTTTAGATGGCATATACCTCACCGGCAAGCTGGGTTGGATGCTGCACCATCCGCTACCAGCCCCCTGATTGGTTGGGATTCAGGCGCTTTTCAGCGTTGGCCGCAAGGGCCTTCCTCCAGCACCTCGGCTTCAATCGACCAACCGAGCTCGCTGGTGACCTTGGTGGCGCCCGAGAAACTGCCGTTGACCGCAGCGGTCAGATGGGGCTTGGAGGATGTGGCCAGGGTGATGTAGCGATCATCGATCGCGCCCCGGCCACTGGGGTCATAGCCTCGCCAACCAGCGCCGGGAAGGTAGATCTCAGCCCAGGCGTGCAACTCATATTGCTTTGGCCGTGGTTCGACTAGGTGGTAGCCGCTTACGAAACGGGATGGCAACCCGACGCAGCGGCAGGCTTCAATCATCAGCATGGCCAGATCCCGGCAGGAACCGACCCGCTCCTTGAGAGTGCGGCCGGCCGGCCAGGCGGGGCCCAAGTGACGTTGGGTATATTTCACCTGGTCTTGAATGATCGCCACCAATTGTTCCAGATATTTCGGTGCGCTTTGATCACTGCCCATTAAGGCTTCCTGGGCCAGATCCACGGCGGCAGGGTCATGCTGACCATTGGGAAGCCAACCCTCCAGGGCCCCCATTAGGTCGCCGTTGAGGTGACCCACCGGATAGGGCAATTGGGGTGGATTGTCCAGT
>JAPLIF010000164.1 GCA_026389255.1 Cyanobacteriota bacterium | reverse complement strand
GGCCTTAACCGACTACACCGTGCCGAAACTTTGCCCCTGGGTCACGGCGGCCCCCACTGCGGGAAGCTCGACAAAGACGATATCGCCGAGTTGATCCACGGCGAAGGCACTGATGCCGACCCGGGCCAGATCGCCTTCGGGACGGGTGTATTCGTGGCTGTCGGAGTAGCGGCAGTCGGTGGGGAAGGAGAGCGCCATGGCCGGGGCGGGGATGGGGTGGGCCCGTAACTCTGACAGGGGTTCCGCCGGCTGGGGCTGATCAATCGCCCTTGCCAACCCCCTCCGCCAGGGCGGGCAGGGCCCGCTCAAGGGCTAAGGCGGTGTGGGCATGGTGGCTGCCCCCCTGGCTGAACAACACGAAGGGCTCCCTCAGGGGCGCGTCGGCTGAGAATTCGCTGGTGCTGCCGTCGATGAAGGTGCCCCCCGCCATCACCAAGTCGCTGGCGTAGCCGGGCATTGGCGCGGGCACGGGGTCGAGATAGGAGCCCACCGGCGAGGCCGACTGGAAGGCCCGACATACCGCTTTGAGGGCATCAGCGCTTCCCAGCCGCACTGCCTGGATGACGTCGCTGCGCCTCGCACCGGGTTTGGGACTGACGGCATAGCCGAGATTGGCGAACACGGTGGCGACCAGTTCGGCGCCGATGAGGGCCTCAGCCACCATCTGAGGTGCCAGGAATAATCCTTGAAACAACAGACGGTTGAGGTCGAAGCTGGTGCCCCCCTCACTGCCGATGCCTGGCGCCGTAAGGCGGCAGCAGGCCTGTTCCACCAGCTGGCGATGGCCGGCCACATAACCGCCTGCGGGGGCGATGGTGCCCCCCAGGTTCTTGATCAGGGAGCCGGCGATCAGATCGGCGCCCACGGCGGTGGGCTCCAGGTCCTGCACCAGTTCTCCGTAGCAATTGTCCACGAAGCAAAGGCAGTCGGGCTGGAGGGCTTTGACCCTTTCGCACAGCCGACCGATGGCCCGCACCCCGAGGGAGGGTCGCCAGCTATAGCCGCAACTCCGCTGGATCAGCACCATGCGGGTGGGGATCGACAGGGCTGTGTCCAGCTCCGCTTCATTTACCAGGCCAGCCGGGGTGAGCGGCAGTTCGTCGTAGACGATGCCGAATTCCGCCAACGAACCCATGCCACTGCCCCGCAGCCCGATGACCTCTTCCAGGGTGTCGTAGGGACGGCCAGTGAGGGCCAGCAGTCGGTCGCCGGGGCGCAGCACCCCGAAGAGGGCGGCGGTGATGGCGTGGGTGCCACTGACGAATTGCAGTCGCACGGCGGCGGCCTCTGCCTGGAGCACCCTGGCAAAGACCCGATCCAGGGTGTCGCGGCCCTGGTCGCCATGGCCATAGCCGCTCACCGAGGCGAAGTGCTGGGTACCGACCCGCTCGGCGGCCAGGGCCTCCAGCACCGAGGCCAGCCGTGGGCGTACGGCGGCCGTATGGGTCCGGACCAGGGGGGCGATCTGCTCCAGGGCTGTGGCGACTTGATCGCGGGCCCAACGGGTGGACAAAGGCAGAAGGCAGAGGAGGCCATCTTGCCGCTGGAAGGCCCGAGCCCTTACCCCGCAGCCAGTTCGCGGCGGATCGCGGTGGCGAGATCAGCCCCTTCTTGGGGCCGGCTAAGGGCGGTTCCGGCCCCGGAGTGGGCGCGATCCCGCAGGAGATCTAGGAAGCGTTCTGGCCCCAGTTCCGCCTCCCCCTTTCCCCCCAGCCGGGCGAGGGTGCGCCGCAGATCAGGTAACTCCGCCTCGAGGTCTGTGGCGCCGTACTCCTGCTGGCCGGCCATGACGGCGGCAAAGCGGTCGCGCCGACCGCGCCGTCCCACGGGATAGGCCGCCAGCAGCTCGTCTCGGCACTGGCGCCAGGGACGTCCAGCCGTCAATAAGTCAGCCAATGCCGCCGAGAGTGGGGCGGCCTCCTCGTCCCGGATCGAGAGGTTGAAAGCTGGAGGTGCCGGCCGCAGACCCACGAACACCTCCAGCAGGTCGCCGGCCCCCAGGACCCCGCCCTGGGGGTCCTGCACCGCATCGGCGCCCGTCGCCAGGGCTTCGATCAGGTCAGGGTGGCCGGCCAGCACCGTCTGGAGGTGGTTTGGGTCGAGACGGCCTGCGGGCGCTTGTTCGGCCAGCCAGCGGTTGATGCCCCCCAGGGCCAAAAACACCTCAGGCCCAGGGGAGGCCAGTTTGCCGTTACGCAGCATCGAGAGCTGAGAATTGTGGACGCGCCCCAAATCGAAGTGTTCCGCGAGGGAGGGGAGCACCTTGTGGGACCAGCCGTTACGGGCATGCCAGATGCGAATCAGATGCGAAAAGGCGACACGTCCCGATGCGATTTCTTCTCGGTATCCCATTTGATATGAATCCGTACTGCTATCATTCTAGCTTCCGTTCCTTTCCCGCCCTTATGGTCGATGTCGCTCGCTCCCGAATCGCCGCCGGGCCCCAGGCGCGCCATACCCGGAGAGTCGCCAAAATAAGTCTGGATCCTGACCGCGCCCGGGCCCTGCGTACTGGGCCTGGCAAGGGGTCTGGGGCCCGCTGGGGCGTCATCTTTTACATGGCGGCGGTCCATGGTCTGGCCTTGGTGGCCCTGCTGCCACGGTTCTGGAGCTGGCAGGCACTGGTCACCCTGCTGATCCTGTACTGGATCACTGCTTGCCTGGGGGTCACCCTGGGTTATCACCGTCTTCTCAGCCATCGCTCCTTCCGGGTCCCCCATTGGTTGGAGCGGGTTCTGGCCACATGCGGAGCCCTCAGCTGCCAGCACGGCCCCATTGACTGGGTCGGGTTGCATCGTCACCACCACAAATTTTCCGACACGGCCGTCGACCACCACGACAGCAACCTGGGATTTTGGTGGTCCCACATGGGGTGGATGCTGGTCGGGGTTCCTGCCCTTGCCGCCGTGCCCTCCTTGACGGGGGATCTCGCGGTCGATCCCTATTACCGGTGGTTGAACCGTTGGTTCCTTTCCCTGCAGCTGGTCCTTGGGGTTTTTCTTTACTGGGTTGGCAGCGTCACGGGTGTGGGTGGTTGGTCCCTGGTGTTATGGGGGATCCCCCTGCGCCTGGCGATCGTTTATCAGTGCACCTGGCTGGTGAATTCGGCCACCCATTGCTGGGGCCAGGTCAGCCACGACAGCGGTGACCACTCCAAGAACAACGCCTGGGTTGCCGCGCTCACCTTTGGCGAGGGTTGGCATAACAACCACCACGCCTTTCCCCATTCCGCGCGCCATGGCGTCGAAAAGGGACAGATCGATTTGACCTGGGAGCACATTCGGCTGTTGCAGGCCCTGGGCCTGGCCAGTCACGTGCGCTTGCCCCGGGCCATTTTGCGGGGCAAGCGTTGAAGGGTCCGGACGGTGGCGTATCGTTAAAAAACGTCCAGTTCAAGTTTCAGGTTTCGTCGTCATGGCCAAGCGCGTACAGGTTGTTCTCAGTGAAGACGTACTGAGCCTTGGCAAAAACGGGGACCTCGTCGATGTAGCCCCCGGTTACGCCCGTAATTTTTTGGTACCCTCCGGCAAGGCTGTCCCTGTGACAGCTGCCGTTCTACGCCAGGTCGAGCACCGCCGGGCCAAGGAAGCGGAGCGCCAAGCCGCCCTCAAGGCTGAAGCGGAAGCCCTCAGAACCGCCCTCACCACCATCGGCCGCTTCGTCGTCAAGAAGCAGACCGGT
>JAPLIF010000014.1 GCA_026389255.1 Cyanobacteriota bacterium | reverse complement strand
AATTCGGAATCCAGGCAGTCCAGCCGCTGTTCCAAGGCCACTAGGCGCTGGGAAAGGGCATGCAAGGTAATCGCCAGATCCTCTGTATGGCGGCTGATGCGGAACGACACCGAAGGAGAAGCCATGGGCCAAGCGGCGCTGGGCCGCAACATCACTTAGCGGCATCACAACACAAAATGGCTGGACGCTCAAGGTGGAAACGAATCTTCCACACTGGATGCTCCTTGTATGGCTGAACCCATGGCTCCCTGGCTACTCGGGCTTTACGGGCTTGCCGGCATCATGGGGGGCCTGGCGGCCCTGCGGACGGGTATCCCCGCGGCCCCCCTGGCGGGAGCCCTCATCGGAGCAGCCCTGCTTAGCATGAGCGGCCGTTTCGAAACAGCCCAGTGGCCCTCGGGGACGCGCACCATCCTTGAAATCGCCATCGGCACCGTGATCGGCACCAGCCTCACCAGCACTGCCGTGGCCGAATTGAAGGTGTTGTGGAGACCGGCCCTGTTGATCACCCTGACCCTGGTGCTGACCGGTGTCGTGGTCGGCCTGTGGTGCAGTCGTCTGCTGGGAATCGATCCAGTGGTGGCCTTGCTGGGGGCGGCTCCGGGGGGCATCAGCGGCATGAGCCTGGTGGGTGCGGAGTTTGGTGTGGGGGCCGCTGTGGCCGCCCTGCATGCGGTGCGCTTGATCACGGTGCTGCTGGTACTCCCGCTGATCGTGCGTTTAGTGCTGCCGGCGGGCGCGGCGCCACCGGGAGGTTGAAACCCAGAAGTTCGTTGCCACTGCGTGGCTGGACAGATGGGCCTGACTGGATAGCTTGTGCCGGTCCATCCCGCCCCGCCGATGCGCGTCCACCCCCCCCAGCTCCGCCGCCTGCTTCCAGGAATGCTCGGCCTGGCGCTCTCAGCCGGGGCTGCAGCCTCGCTGGCGAACCCCGCCCAGGCGGTCGAACCCTCGGGCGCCAAAGCCGCCCAGGTGTATTGCTTCATGCGCAGCAATGGCAATAACCATGAAGTCAGCTGGGCCGCTGCCTACGGCGTCGTCAAACAGACCACCGGGGTGTTCAAGCCACCCCCGGAGCGGGCCGCCGTGATGATCACCGAAGCCGTGGTCGACAACCCCGCCTCCTACCCCGACTGTGCCCGTTACCTGGGGGACCTCTATTCCCGCCGCGTCTATGGCGGCGCCGTGGGTGCGCCGGATAGCACTGGCGCACCGGGGGCGCCTACGGTGGCGACCACTCCGGGTACCGCGATGCCCTATCCCCGTTGATCACCCTTGCCAAGGGGGCACTGCAGCGCCGGCAGGTCCAACGGTCGCCCGTCCTGGTGGCCCTTTTTCTCGCTTCGCTGCTGACGGCCTGCGCCGAGGAACCCCTCCCCCAGCGCCGCATCAACCGGTCGGATTGTCTGCGCACGATCGATATGGGCCACCTACCTGAAGCCCTGCGGCGCTGCGATGCCGTGGTGGCGACCTTCCCCAAGGATCCGGGGCCCCTCAACGACCGCTTCCTGCTGCTCACCCTGGCCGACAAGGATGGCGCCGCCTGCCAGGACATCCGTCGGGCAGCGGCCCTGGCCCGGGCCCTGCCTGAACGGAAACTGGACAGCCAGCTGCGCCAGGATCTGGCCCTGAGGCTGGCCGACTGCCCCGCCACCCCAGGGGGCCTCACCAATCCTCAAGCCACTGGCGCACCAAAGCCGGGAAGGCCTGACGGCGCTGCCACTCCTGGGAAGGGCGCAGCAGGGCGTTGATGCGTTCGGCCTTGCTCTCGATCAAGTCATCCACCAAGCGGTCGGCCGCCCCCAACCGCATCCAGTGACAGCTCAAGCTGGCTGCCATGCCAAGGCGGTGGCAACGATCCTCCGCCTGCTCGGCATCGCCGGGGGTCCAGGGGCGTTCCACCAGCACCACATGGCGGGCCCGGTGCAGCGTGAAGCCCAGGCCTCCGGTCCCGAAGGTGGCGACCAACAACCCCTGGGCCCCACCCTGAAAACCATCAACCAGGCCCTGGCGCCGCGCCGGCGGCACGGCGCCGATCAGCAGGGCCGCCCCCCCCGGGCTAGAACTGGCAAGGCTGGACTGGAGCCGCTGGGCCGTGGCCACAAAGGCACTGAAGACCACCACCGACTCCCCCAGACGTAACAACTCGGCCACCAGGGTGATGGTGGCCCTTTCCTTGGCCCGGGAGCCAAGCCGACGCAACGCCGTCAACACCGCCAGGGCCTCGGCATCGCGACGCACTTCGCCCCGGGATGCCCGCAGCCGATAAGCCTGCACCACATCCTGCAGCTGGGCATCCAATCGATCGGCGGCTCGCTCCCCCAGGTCAACGTCATGGTGAAGACGCTCCTTGGGGGGGAGATCAAGGCACTGGGCCTTGGTGCGATGCAGCACCAGGGGCCTCACCAGCTGGCGGAGTTCATCGAGCTGGCTGGCCCCCTGGGTCTGCCAGACGCGCCTTCCCCCCTGTTCACGCCAATGGCCTTGGCAATAACGCTCCTCGTAGGCCCGCTGATCACGGCCGAGGGGATGGCCGATGGCGGCCAACAGGGGAAAGAGCTGCACAGGCCGACCATTCTTCATCGGTGTGCCGGTGAGCAACCAAAGGGCCCGGAGGCGGGGATGGCGCGACAGGCGCAGAAAAGCCTTGGTCCGCCTGGCTCCCATGGACTGGGCGAAATGGGCCTCATCCACGATCAAGACCGTGCCGGCCCCAGGCAAGGCCGCTGGAATACGGGCCCAGCTGTGCAATTCCAACCGCAGCCCCAGGGCTGCGGCCTCCTGACGCCAATGGAGATGGAGGCCAACCGGGGCCAGCACCACCAGACGGCACTGCGCCAGCCGCACCATGGCTCGGGCCGCCACCAGGGCCGTGAGGGTTTTGCCCAGGCCCATGGCATCGGCAAGAACGGCGCCGCGTCGCGCCAACAGCCACCGCACCGCCAGCCGCTGGTGCCCAAGCAGACTTCGCCCATCCGCCAGGGAGTCCTCTAAACCGGCGGCCTGCACCAGCTGGCGGTGGGGTGGCAAGGGTGGCAGGGGCTGGTGCAACCACAGCAGCCATTGGGCCAGCTCGTCGGTGATCGGGAAACGTCCCGCCAGCTGGTTCTCCAGGGCAGCGGCCGCCTCCAGGGGAAACTCCCAACAACCCCGGGCCCGCAGCCAACGACCGCTGGGACGCAGGGCCCGGAGCTGGGCCTGGGTGACCGCATCGAAGGGGCTGACCACCTCAATTAAGCCGGTGGGGCCCAGCCGCATCTGGATCGCCGCCTCGGCCAAGCCATGGAAGTGCAGTCCTCGACACATTGACAGCGGGAAAGCACCGCCAGAGTCTGCTTACTCGCACAGCAGGCATGCCGCTGAGGGATGGGGTGTTTCTCGAGGACCTCTGCCCGAAATTGCGAGTGCGCCGATGGCGCCAGTCTTTGCATGACCTGACAGAACATTGCTGCGTCTATTGCGGCCGACCATCGGAATCGATCGATCACATGCATCCCCTTAGTCGCGGTGGCCTCAGCGTCACAGAGAACTGCGTACCCGCCTGCCTGTCCTGCAATGGCCAGAAAGGAGATACGGAGATTTTTGTCTGGTATCGCAGCCAGTCCTTCTACGACCCACGCAGGGCCATGGCCCTGAGAGCCTGGGGTGAAGGAGACATGAAACTGGCCCTACGCCTCCTGGAGTGGGTCCGACCCACCACCCAGCCCTCCCCCAGCGTTCACCAGACGCGACAGGCCTCGACGCCAGCGTGGCGCTGGCAGATGGCCTCCTGAGCCTCGGGGCGTTCCGGTGCCACCAACAGGGCGACCGTCACCAGCAGGGCCGCCAGGACCAGGGGGACGCCCAGGGGACTGGCGTCTTTCCAGGAGTCCGCCGTGGACCCAGCACGGGATGGGGCGGTCCCTGGCTTGTGGTGACCGCGGGCAGGCCCCAATCCGGCCCCCGGGCCCAGGCGGCGGGGGCGGGCGGCGGGGGAGCTGGACCCATCCGGGTCAGCGAGGGCTGGCGCGGATGCAGTAGAGATCGGAATGGAACCAAGGAACACGGTCACGGTGGAATCCTCAGGGACTGATACAGATGTACTGCAGGCCCATCGGGGTGTCAACCCAGGTAGCCCATCGCCCCTGCAGGGGCTGGTGTTGGGCGCTGGCTTCACGGGCCGCCGCTTCGCCCAGGCCCTGCGTGATCGCGGTGCACGGGTCCGTCTGACCGACCGCCGCGGCCCTAGGCCCGAAGATCAGACCGACGATTGGCTCCGCTTCGATCCCTCGGCGGGCGAGGTGCCCGAGGCCCACCAGCTGGAAGGAGTAACGCATGTTTTGGTGACGATCCCCCCCAACGCCCAGGGCTCGGATCCCGTGCTCACGACCCTGAGCAGAACCTTGGCCAGCCTGCCTTTGCAATGGGTCGGCTATCTCTCCACCACGGGGGTGTACGGCGACCACGGCGGCGATTGGGTGCGCGAAGACAGTGCCTTGCGGCCGCGACTGGAGCGCAGCCAGGCCCGCCTGGCTTGCGAACAGGCCTGGCGCTCCAGCGGCCTGCCGGTCCAGGTGTTCCGGCTACCGGCCATTTATGGACCGGGGCGATCCGCCTTCGACAACCTGCGTAACGACACGGCCCGCCTGATTCACAAACCCGGCCAGGTCTTCTCCAGGGTGCATGTGGACGACATCGTCGGCGCCTTGATGCACTGTCTGGCGATGCCACCAGAAGTGCGGCCGGAGACGGTGATCGTGGCGGACCGGGAGCCCTGCCCCTCCAGTGAAAACCTGGGCTTCGCCGCCCATCTGCTGGGCTGCAAGCTGCCCCCATGGCAGCGCTGGCAGGATGTCGGCCCCACGATGGGCCCCATGGCCCGCAGCTTCTGGAGTGAAAACCGGCGCGCCAGCAGCGAACTGCTCTGCGACAGCCTGGGCTACACCTTGCGCTACCCCTCCTACCGCGAAGGACTGCGCGCCTGCGTCAACCTCACTTGAGGTATTGCTCAGGATCAAGCTTTTCGATAGGTAGATGGAGATCCTTGGCCATCTTGTCCCAGCGGACGATGATCCAGCCCTGCTGAAAGCCCGTCCCTAACCACAACATCAATGATGCGAGCAAAAACCAACGAACCATGGAATCCTCTCCTGCCCATCCAGCGCCCCCAAGGGTAAATCCACCGCGATTGGCGCTGGCCCTCGGGGATCCCGCCGGCATCGGCGCCGAAGTGATCCTCAAGGCCCTGGCGCGGCCCCAGCCCCCCGGCGCTGACATCACGCTGGTGGGTTGCCGCCAGTGGCTGGAACAGGTGTATCTCCAGCTGAAGCGCCAGGGGGTGGGTCCCCTGGCCGACCCGGCCGAGCTTCAGATCGAGCACATCCCCCTGACCCAGGGGGTGCGATTGGGCCACAGCGACGGGGCGGCGGGCGCGGCGAGCTTTCGGTGGCTGACGCGGGCCACCGCATTGGTCCTGGAAGGTGCCGCGGATGCCCTGGTCACGGCGCCGATCGCCAAGGCGAGCTGGCACCTGGCCGGCCATGACTATCCGGGCCAGACCGAACGGTTGGCCGAGCTCTGCGGAATCCCCCAGGCCTCCATGCTGTTCACCGCCCTCTCACCCACGGGTGGCTGGCGGCTCAACACCCTGCTGGCCACCACCCACATTCCCCTGGCCCAGGTGCCCCAGCAACTCACCCCGGAACTGGTGGCGGCCCAACTGGAACGGCTCCTGGCGTTCTGCCGGCGCTTCAGCGACAGGCCCCATCTGGTGGTGGCGGGCCTCAACCCCCATGCCGGTGAGGCCGGTCGGCTGGGGCGAGAAGAGCAAGACTGGTTAGGGGATTGCCTGGCCGCCTGGAGTCGCCAGCACCCTGAGGTGCGGCTGGAGGGGCCCCTACCCCCCGACACCTGCTGGTTGGACGCCGCCGCCGCCTGGAAAGGGGGCAGCCCCGCTGCCGACGGTTACCTGGCGCTATATCACGACCAAGGCCTGATCCCCGTCAAGCTCCTGGCCTTCGATGCGGCGGTGAACACCACCCTGGGGTTGCCGTTTTTGCGCACCTCCCCAGACCACGGCACCGCCTTTGGGATCGCCGATCGGGGCGTGGCCAGGCCCGAAAGCATGCTGGCCGCCCTACAGGCGGCCTGGCAGCTGGGCTGATCCCAAG
>JAPLIF010000356.1 GCA_026389255.1 Cyanobacteriota bacterium | reverse complement strand
ATGATCTATGAAGAATTTGCCCCTAGCCTGGCTGGCAGCAAGATTCTTGCCCTCGGTGCAGGCAACCATGGTTTTGCTGGCTACAACCCCAATGTGGATGCCGGTATTTCCCTGGAGTTTGCGGTCGCTTCCTACCGGGTTGGCCACAGCCAGATCAACCAGGATCTAATCCCTGGGGTGGATCTTTTTAACGGCTTCCTCAACCCCCAACTTTTCTTTGGCTACGGAACTACCGCCATTCAGGCCGGCCTGATCCAGAAGGCCCATGAGGCGATCGACACCATGCTCACCGATGCGGTGCGCAACAATCTGGTCACCCGTAACCTGGATCTGTTTACGGCCAATGTGCTGCGGGGCCGCGAAGTGGGCCTGCCCGGCTTCAACCAAATGCGGCGGGAGCTCTATACCAATGGCCCGATCAACAAGGCCAACGGTACCGACACCACCGCCCGTTTCCAAGGCAACCCGCTGTTCAAACCCTACGCCTCCTGGGAGGAGTTTGGCAGCAACATGCGCGATTGGACCCCCGCCAAGGACGCCACCGGTGCGGCCCTGGCCTTCAATCAGGCCGATGCCAAGACCTGGGGCACCAGCGCCCTGCTCACCAAGTTCAAGGCGGCCTACACCAAACTTGAGGATGTGGATGCCTGGGTGGGCATGCTCGCCGAGAAGCCCACGGCGGAAAGCGGCCAGATGGGGCCGCTGATGGCCTACATCTTCCTGGAGCAACTTGACCGTTCCCAGGAGGGAGATCGCTTCTACTACGTGCCCCGCCTCAATGGCAACGGCAGCAACCTCTGGAATGAATTGGACACTCTCCACGACATCACGGTGCGCACATCGGGGGCCAATTTCGCCGCCCCCAATGGAGAGATCTTCAAAGTCCAGGCCAGCAACGACATCCTCTCCACCCAGCCGTCCTTCATCGCCAGCAACATCGCTGTTGGTGACCAGTTCCGGACCAACGTCACGGGGCTGTTCGCGGCCGCCGATCCCTGGGCCAACCAGGTCCCTGCCACTTTTGCCTAGGCAGGTGGGCTCTTGAGCCCCTCAACCCATCCCCCTCAGCCAGTCCCTTGGAGCGGGAGGACGATTCGTTCGCTTCCGTTATTGCCAGCGCAAGCACCGCTCCCAGAGGCTGCGAGCGGTTGGGCCCAGACCCTGGGTCGAGGCCCCCTGGTGGGGCCTTTCCCTTTGCAGGGGCCTGCAGTCCAGGCTGTTGATCAACAGGCCCGCCTCGCAGCGCTCCAGATCAACGGGCCAGAGCTCCGCCTCCTGCAGCCAACCCTGGGCCAGCCCTTGGGCCCGCATGGTTCCCGGCAGGCAGCCGCTGGCCAGGGGCGGCGTCAGCCAGCAGCCCCCGATCAACAGCAGCAGGTTGGCGGTGGTGGCACAGCAGAGTTGCCCTGCCGTGTTGAGCAGCAGGGCCTCGTCGGCACCCCCCCGCTGGGCCTCGCGGCGGGCCTGCACCGCCCAGCCGTAGGCAAAGGTTTTGCAGGCGCTGATCTGGCTGGCGGGATTGCGCCGCTCGCCCTGGCTGATGAGGGTGCTCACCGCCAAAAAAGTCGGCCGCCAGGGGCCCAGCTGCAGCCAAAAGCGATGGCTGGGCGGACCGTCGTCGTCCGGCGGCAGGGCGATGCCGCGGCCGGCGTTGCCCCGGCTCCAGTTGAGGCGCAGGGCTGCATCGGCACTGCCGCTGCGGTCGATCGCCTCCGCCAATAGGGGCCCCAGGCGGTCGGCATCCGGTGGGGGGGCCATGCCCAGGCGCGCCGCGGATTGCTGCCAACGCGCCAGGTGGGCCTCCAGCAGTTGGGGCTTGCCGTTTCGGATCAAAATGGTTTCAAACAAGCCGTCGGCGAGGGCCAGGCCCCGGTCGGCCAGGGGCAGGGCCAACTGCTCTGGGGCTCCCCAGGTGCCGCCACCCCCGGGAGCGTCGATCCAGGCGATGGTTCCCCCCGCCGCGGAGGTCATGCGAGGGCCTCCAGCAGGGGCAGCAATTTCCAGCCCATCTCCTGGGCTTCGTCGCCGGGGTCCGAATCGGCCACGATGCCGCCGCCGGCATGGAGCCGCAGGCGTCGATCCCGCACCATCAGGCTGCGGATCAGGATGCTGCTGTCGAAGCGGCCATCGGCGGCCAGCCAGAACAGGGAGCCGCAATAGGGACCCCGGGGCACCGGTTCGAGGTCGTGCAACCGGCGGCAGGCGCGCACCTTGGGGGCGCCGGTGATGGAGCCCCCCGGCCAACAGGCCCGCAGCAGGTCCACCAGGCCCCGTTCAGGGCGCAGTTGGCCCTCCACCACCGAGGTGAGGTGGTGGACGCGGGCATAACTCTCCAGGCCCAACAACTGGGGGACGGCGATGGAGCCCGGTTGGCAGACCCGGCCCAGGTCATTGCGCATCAGGTCGACGATCATCACGTTTTCGGCCCGGTCCTTGGGGGCGCAGACCAGCTCGGCGGCGGCACGGGCATCCTCCCCGGGGTCGGCTTGCCGGGGCCTGGTGCCCTTGATGGGCCGGGTTTGGATGTGGCCCGAAGGCGTCAGCCGCAGGAACCGTTCGGGGGAGGCGGAGACGACCGCCTCCAGGCCCGCCACCGCCAGGCCGGCAAAGGGGGCGGGGCAATGGTGGCGCAGGCGGCCGTAGAGGGCGAGGGGGTCGGGGGGACTCTCCAGTTCGGCTTCACAGCAGGCGCTGAGATTGGCCTGGAACAGGTCGCCGCTGGCGATGCGCTCCCGGAGGGCCGTCACCTGCTTTTCGTAGCTGGGGCTTGGGGTGTGCCAATGCCATCGGTCGGCGGCAAGGCCCTCCCAGGGCGGACCTAGCCCCGGGTCGGGCTGGGCCGCTGCCAGCAGGCCATGCACCCGTTCCTCCATGGCCAGCAGACGCCTGCGATCCTCCCCCTGGAGCCAGCATTGGCGCCGTTGGCGGTCGAAATGGATCAGGGGATCGTGGCGGGCGGCCCAGAGGATCGCCATATCGGGCCGTTGCCAGTGGGCGCTGGGTTCCACCCAGGCCCCGGCCTCGTAGGAAAGCCAGCCAAGCCACGGGCCCCCCCTCGCCTGCAGGGCGGCCAGGGCGTCAAAGGGGTCGACGGCCCCGCCATCGCCGGGTAGGCCGCGGCAGACGACGGTGTCGACCGGGGCCACCCCCAGCACCGCCCGGCGGCCCAAGGCACTGCCGTCCCCCTCCAGCAACACGAGGCCCTCCCGTCCGAACGGCTCCGCCAACAGGCAAGCCAGGGTCCAGGGTTCGCTCCAGGGCAGGGGCCGCTTCAACGCCTGAAGGGATGGTCCTTAGGGAAGTGGATGCTAGGGCGGCCCCACCTGGTTGGGATCAGGGCTCAACTCGAGGCCAGATCGGCGCGCCCTGCCTCGATCAGGGCGGCATCCCGGATGCGGCAGCTGTCGCAGACCCCACAGGGGCGATCGCCGCCGCTGTAGCAGCTCCAGGTGGCCCCAATGGGCACGCCGAGCCGCAGGGCTTCCTGCACAATTTGCACCTTGCTGGCGTGCATTAATGGGGCCCAAAGTTGGGGCCCATGGCCTTCTCGGCCGGCGCGGGTAGCCAGGTCCGCCAGGGTTTGAAAGGCCTCCAGATAGTCCGGCCGGCAATCGGGATAGCCCGAATAATCCACCGCATTCACCCCTAACACCAGGCGCTCGGCCCCCCGGGCCTCCGCCAGACTCAGCCCCAGGGCGATGAACACCGTATTGCGGCCGGGCACATAGGTGGGCGGGATGGTGCCCTCGGCCACGCCCGAACTGGGGATGGCCAGGGTTGGATCGGTGAGGGCCGAGCCTCCCCAGGCCGCCAGGTTGACGCTGATGGTGTGATGTTCGGCCAGACCCAGATGCTCAGCGAGGACTTGGGCCGCTGCCAGCTCGCGGCGGTGCCGCTGGCCGTAATCAAAGGAAAGGCCAATCAAGCTGTGGCCGGCCTCCCGGGCCAGGGCGGCGGCCGTGGCGGAATCGAGTCCCCCCGACAGCAGGACGACGGCGGTGGCCAACGGGGTAGGCGCAGGGCCGCTTCATGATCGCTTGGTTCGGTGCCCCCTGCGGCGCAGGACGCCGAGGGGCAAAGCGCACCGCGCCATCGGGAACCGCCCTCCGATAGGGTCCTGCCGTTTGAGCCTCCGCAAGGCGATCTCACCATGCTGTTCGCTTGATGTCTTGATGGTTTCCATGGTGCGGCAATGGATCTGGGGAGGATGTCTTCTGGCCCTGGTGGCGAGTGGCTGCAACAGCCAGTGGCACCCCCCTGAGAATCTCAACCTGTTGCTATCGGCGGGAGTTGGTGAGGACAAAATCGCCCGCGCCAATTTGCAACGCCTGGCCCAGGAGCTGGCGAATGAATTCATGCGGGTCAACCCGCAGGTGAGCGTGCATCTGCGCCTGACCTCCGAAAATGAGGTGTTGCCCTTGATGCGGTCCCGCAGCGGGCTGGGCGCCGCCCCCGACCTTTTGGTCACCCGGGTGCCCGCGGCCTACACGTTGGCCCAGGACAAGCTGACCACCACCAGCTCCCTAGAGCCGACGGAGCTGGATCCCCTGCGGGTTCAATTCCTGGGCAGCTTTCGCCAGGGGAATCAGTTTCAGGCCCTGCCCCTGCTGGTGCAGCCCACCGTCGCCTGCTTCAACCGCCAGCGTGTTCCTTCGCCGCCCCGGACCCTGGACCAGTTAGTCCAACTGGCCCATGGGGGGCAGAAGATGGGCCTGCCGCTGGAGATGCGCGAGTTGCTCTGGACGGCCTCTGGTTTCCATGCCCAGCAGCCCCTGTTTCGAATGCTGGAGTTGAAGTCAGCCAGCCATTCCAAACAACCGATGCCGCAGTCCGACCGGGACTCGGTGCTGGCGTGGTTGCAATGGCTCTACCGGGCCAATGTGGAGCCGAATGTGATTTTCGTGGACACGGCCGATGGGATGGTGGATCGGCTGGAGAAGGGCCAATTGGATTGGATCAGCTGTAATGCCACCGCCATCGGCCGGCTGCAACGGGCCATGGGCAGCAATCTGGCCGTGGCCGATTTGCCCCGGGGACCCGATGGGGAACCGTCCCGTCCGATCGCCCGCATGCTGGTGATGAGCTTCGGGCGTGATTCAACGCCAGGTCAACGCGATGTCGCCGAGCGTTTTGCCCTGTTCGTGCTCAACGACTACACCCAGAATACCTTGGTGGCCAAGGCCCTTGGCAACATGACCGTGAATCAGAATGTGGTGCTGCCCGTCAAGGATTCGGTCTATCTGCCGGTGATGGAGCGGAGTCTAAATAACACAATCATACCCAGTTTACACGAAGGAATGCGCATCACCCAGCTGGCCGATGCCCTGAGGCCACTCCTCAAGCAAAACATCTATGGCGAGCAGAAACCCGAGCAGGTGCTCAAGGCCATGGAGGCCCTCACGGATCGCCCCAATGCTGATGTTGTTCCCGTCTCTGGAGGTCAAAACCAATGAATCAGATTGTCTTTGAACTCAACGGTTGGCTAAGCCTGCTCGGTCGCTTTTCCCTGGCGCTGCAGCTGGCTGTCTTGGTCGGCCTGTTGCTGGTGTCTCGCATGTGGTTTCGGAGCCACCGAACTTCGCCAGCAAGTTGGGCGATTGTTTATACAGAACTGGCCTTTCTGGCCAGCTTGGGATTGGCATTTCTGTTGTTGGGATTGGTGGGAATGCCGGCAGGGTTGGTGGCCCTGGCGGCCCAATTACTGGCGATTTGGATTGGTCTGGAGATTGCGCGTTTGCTGTTACGGCGCCATAACGATCCAAGGGCCGTTGATGCCTATTTCCAGCGGGCCGTGCGCCCCCTGTTTTTTGTGATTGGCCTGTTGGCATGCCTTGGCAAAATTGACAGTCTTGAGAGCTTCGGCAACATATCGCTGATGCGGTTGTTTGATGAGAAATTCACCATTGGGGATCTCGGGCTATTGCTGACCTTGCCCTATTTCGTGGTTGTCCTTTCTGAATTGCCGGCCTTTCTTTTTGGTGCCACGGCTTCACGGCTCACGGGCATGGCGGCCGGAAACCGCAAAGCCTTGGAGTTGATTATCCGTTATCTGCTCATTGGTCTGGGCCTTGTCTGGATGTCCAGCTTCGTGGGCCTCAACGGCAATGCCCTGGCCGCCATGGCCGGTGGGCTGTCGGTGGGTCTGGGCTTTGGGATCAAGGAAGTGTTCTCCAACTTTGTTAGTGGTTTGTGGCTGCTGCTGGAGGGCTCGGTCCGTCCTGGAGAGGTGTTGATGGTGGAAGGCGTACCCTGTCAGGTCAAAAACCTGGGTTTGCGGGCTTCGACGCTGCTGCGCTCCAGTGACAATGCGCAACTGGTCGTGCCCAACCAGACGTTTTTTACCAATACCACCACTGCTTTTACGGGGGGAACCAATGCCCTACGGCGCAGTTCTGTGACGGTTGGGGCGGCCTATAACCATGAGCCGGATGCAGTGATTGCCTTGCTTGTCGCCACTGCAAAAGCTAATCCCAGGGTGTTGACTGACCCACCTCCCAGTGCTTCTGTATCGAATTACGGGGCATCGTCGATTGACTATTCGCTTGGTTTCTCGATTGCTGACCCCCTCACCAGTGGTGGCATCTCCAGTGAGCTACGCCGGGCTATTTGGTATGCCTTCCGTGATAACGGAATTGAGATGCCCTTCCCCCAGCAGGTGCTCCATTGGGCGCCCAAATCCCGTCCCTCCGAGGGCCAGTCAAGCGGGATTCACTAACGCACCCCAAGCCATTTATGGCTTTGTAAGCTGAGGCGCCAACGGGGATTCTGGCGCACGTGGGCGATCGCCAGCTCCTGGCCCGCGACACTATCCCAGAGGGGCTGCAGCGACAAAATGGGGGGAGCCGACGAGGCCGGTCGGCCGGCCTGATCGGCGGCGCTGGCCATGGCCTCGGCGAAGGCCAGGTCGTGCTGATCACTCACCACCACCTTGAGTTCCTGGCAGGCGGCCAGGGCCTGCCGCCGCGGCGGTCGGTGCCGTTTGGGGGAGAGGGTGATCCAGTCGAAGCGGCCACTAAGCGGATCAACGCCACTGGTTTCCAGGTGGATCGGCAGGCCGGCTGCGGCCACACCAAGGGCGTAGCAAAGGGCATCAAGGTTGTGGTGGAGCGGTTCGCCCCCCGTGATCACCGTGAAGGCCGCACCGGCGCCCTGGGCCTGGCGGGCCTGCTCCGCCAGGGTGGTCACCGCCACGGTTGGATGGGCATCCACCGGCCAGGAGGACTTGGTGTCGCACCACGGACAGCCCACGCTGCAGCCGGCCAGCCGGATGAAAAAGGCGCTGCGGCCGGCATGGAGACCCTCCCCCTGGAGGGAGTGAAAGGTCTCCACCACGGGCAAGGCCAGGTCGGACCCAGCTGTCATCAATGGATCGCCCCAGCAACGGCCACGACCTGGGGCAGCCGCTGTTGGGCCGCCTCAATCAGGCCCCGGAACAGGGGATGGGGTTTGCCGGGGCGGGAGAGGAATTCGGGGTGAAATTGGCAGGCGGTAAAGAAAGGGTGGCCTTGCAGCTCGATCAGTTCGACGAGCCGGCCGTCGGGGGAGGTGCCACTGATTTGATAGCCCGAAGCCAGGAAGAGATTGCGGTAGGCGTTGTTGAATTCGTAGCGATGGCGATGGCGTTCGTAAACCACCGCTTCGCCATAGAGGCGCTCCCCCAGGGTGTGGGGCATGAGACGGCACGGATAAACCCCCAGGCGCATCGTGCCGCCGAGATCGACCACATCCTGTTGCTCCGGCAGCAGGGCGATGACCGGATGGGGGGTGGCTGGATCGAGTTCGGTGCTGGTGGCCCCTTCCAGGCCGGCCTGGTTGCGGGCCCACTCGATCACGGCGCATTGCATGCCGAGACAGAGCCCTAGGAAGGGCACCCGCTGCTCCCGGGCCCAGCGGATGGACGCCACCTTGCCATCCACGCCGCGGTTGCCAAACCCCCCGGGCACCACCACCGCATCCATGCCCTGCAGCAGGGCCTCGGCCCCCTGCTCCTCAATCTGTTCGGCGCAAATCCAATGCAGGTCGAGGCTGGCATCCTGCTCGAGGCAGGCGTGGCGCAGGGCTTCGACCACCGAGAGGTAGGCGTCGTTGAGCTGCACGTATTTGCCCACCAACGCCACCTTGACGGCCGGACCGGGACTGCGCAGCTTGCGCACCAGTTCGGCCCAACGGGCCATGTCGCTGTCGTGGTCGGCCAGGTTGAGCACATCGAGCACCTGGCGGCAGAGGCCCTCCTGTTCCATCAGCAGGGGCACGGCATAAATGCTGTCCGCATCCAGGGCCGGGATCACGGCCCTGGTGGGCACCCCGCAGAAGCCGCCGATCTTGGCCTTGAGATCGTCGCTGAAGGGCCGGTCACTGCGGCACACCAGCACATCCGGCTGGATGCCGATCGAGCGCAGTTCCTTAACGGAGTGCTGGGTGGGTTTGGTCTTGAGTTCGCCGGAGGTGCCGATATAGGGCA
>JAPLIF010000370.1 GCA_026389255.1 Cyanobacteriota bacterium | reverse complement strand
GACCTTGATGGAAACGTTTTATCGGGACTCGTACCACCACGATCTGCCCGCCAACCCGGCCACCGCCACCGCCCCGGGCGCAGCGGAAACCGCCAATCTTGCCCTGGCCGAACGGTTGGGGCGCCTCCTGGAAACGGCCCTGGCCGAGGTGGAGGAATCCCTCGCCCTCGAGCCCCGGGGCGACCTGGCCAGCCGCTGCCGCCGTCTGGAGCAGGCCGCCTGGGATCGGCTTTACCTGGCCGCTCCCCCCACCCCCCTGGAGCGGGGATTGGCGGACCGGCTGGCCGAGGAAACGGCGCAACGCCTCTGGCACATGCGCCTGGTCGAATCCTTCGTGGCGGTCAGCGGCGACTACGTCAAGGAACGGCCCAGTCAGGAACGCTACGCCGACACCCTGCTGTTGCTCTGGGACACCCAGGCCCGCATCCTCGGCCAAGATCCCGGCACCAGGCCCCGGCTGGGCCCGCGGACGGCCCGGGTCAGCCTGGGGGAACCGATGGCCGTCACCCCCCTGCTGGAGGACTACCACCACGATCGCCGCCGCGCCGTCGCCCGGCTCACCGCCGACCTGCAGCGGCAATTGGAGGCCTTGATTGGGCCCAGCGGCCTGGCTTCTTGAGCCTCACGTTCCAACCGGCCCAGCCCCGGGGACGATTGCGCCCGCCGTGGTCCCAGCCATGGGCGCTGCGGTAAGGCACGCCAGTGCCTGATCCGCCAAGCGCTGGTGGAAGGCCGTGCAGAAATGGGCGCGGCTGTCCCACCACAAAAAGCCAGTGGCATCGGTCACCCGTGGGGCCGGGGTGGCCGCCTGGGCCTCCTGAAGCACGGGCCTGACCACCTCCACTAGGTCGTAGACGCGGGGATGGGTGAGGGCGGCCCGCAATAAACCATGGAAATCGGGTTGCCACACCTTCAAGCCCCGTTGCTGCGCCAGCTCCCCCAGGGTCCTGGCCAGCCCCTGGTTCTGCAGGCCGATCAGGACATCGAAGGCCTGGCGCTGGGCCGTGCCGTAGGACGGCGGCACGATGGGACTGGCGCCCCAGGGCAGTTCCGTGGGCACCAGGAAGCGGCGGGCGCCAACCTGGGCCAAGGCGCAAACAGCCGCCACCAGATTGGCGTTGATCGCCTCGGCCCGCTCCCAATCGGGTTCGCCGTCGAGATAGTCATTGGCGCCGGCCCGCACCACCACCAGCGCCCCGTCATCCAGGGGGGCGTCGGCGTCGGAAGCCAGGAAGCGGTCCACTTGCTCCAGCAGATTCGGCACCCCCTTGGGGGAAAGGCCCGCACCGGAGCGGGCGCCACCATAGGCATGGTCCGTGCCCCCGGCGAGGGAGGGCTCCAGGGGAGTCCACCCCAGTCGCCCGGCCAGGATCTCGACCCAGAGGGGCCCGTTGCAGCGCCGACCCCGCCAGTGGGGCGGAGAGGGCACGGCCCCATCCCCGAGTAGCCGCCAGGCATTGCCCACATCCGAGAGACTGTCGCCAAAGACGAGTAGGGGGCCCTCTGGAATGTCCATGGCAGCCGCCTCCACGGCCTGGGGACTTGATCTTGCTATGGGGGCTGTCACCGTCGCAGCCCTTAGCCCTTGCCCATGGCGCCGCTGCCTCAGGCGATCAGCAGTTGGTAGGCGTCGTTGACAAGGCGGAAGGATTCGGCATCACCGCCCATGTCCGGATGGTGTTGCTTGACCAGGCGCCGGTGGGCCGCCTTGATGGCGGCGCGGGAGGCCCCCCAGGCCAGCCCCAGGGTCCCAAGGGCGGCTAGCAGGCGGCGATCGCCGGCACTGCCGCTGGGGGGAGGTGTGTTGGTGGTGCGCCGGGACCCAGCCGTGGACTTCGCCTGGCCCGGATCGGCCTGGGTGGAGCCTGCCCCTGAAGTCTCGGTTCCGGGGCGCTCCTGCCCCGCCCCGGTGGTGCGGCGGCGGGTGCCATCGGAGCGATCGGCACCGACGGCTGCGGTGGGGCCTGGGCGGGATCCCTGGTTCGCTCCCCGGCTGGCGCCGCTGCTGGCAGTTCGGCGGTTGTGGTCTTGGCTCCAGGGGGCCTGGGCCCGGTCTTGGGTCCGGTGGTCTTGGGGGCCATGCTGGCGGGGGGGCTGCTGGGTCCAGGAGCGCTGGGTCTGGGCGGCATCGGCCTCCACCTCCAGCGCACTGGTGGCCGCCATCAACAGCTCGACCACCGCCAGGGGCTCAAGGTCGAGGCGGGCGGCGGCGGCGGGGCCCAGCATGGCGAAGGCGGCCCGTACCGCCAGACGCGCCTTGCTGGAGGCGCCCTGCAGGGCGCCCCGCAGATCCTCGGCCAGGCCGGGCCAGCGGCGCTCGAGTTGGTGCTCGAAGGCGGCGGCGGTGTCCGCCGGTCCGCCCAGCAGCTGATCGATGAGTCCCTTGAGCCCCCGACCGGGGGAGGAAGACCGACCATGGGGGCTGTGCCAGGCGATGGCACCCACCCGCAGCTGGTGCCAGCGGCGATGGCGGGTCATGGCCTCCCCCCAACGCCGCACGTGGTCGGCCGTGATGGCCGGCGCCGCAGCAGGGGCAGGAGCCGAAGCCGGGGCAGGAGGCTGGGCGGGGGCTGGAGCTGGGGCCGCCCCACTGGTGACGGGCGAGCGACGGCTCCAGGCCTCGGCGGCGGGGGGACGGCTCTCGCGGCGATCGAGCTGCTGGCGCAGCCGCAGAACTTCCTGCCGCAGCAGGTAATTTTCGGCCTGCAGGGCATCGCTATTGCTGGTGATCCGGGGCCCGGCGGCGTGGGATCGGACCCAGGTTCGACGCTCACCACCCATGCCCGTCGCCATGAAGATCCCTATTGCTCCTATTGGGGAGAATTGTTGCGGGAATCGGGGCCTACGGCTGCCCCGGATCACCGCACCCGCACGGGCAGAACACCGACCCAACCCAGAAACCAGCGGCGCATCCGCCCTAGGCCCAGGCCCATGGCATCGTCGTGAGTCCCGAGGCCCTCTGGCGCCAGCGGGGCACCCTCACCGAAGCCGGCCTACCCACCTGGAGGGGTTAGGCCTGGCTCCAGCTGCCATGGAGGCCGTAGGGCATCGCCAGGGGCAGCTCCACGAGGGCCACTTCTTGCATGGAGGCGGCATCCAGGATCACCAGATCGCTGCCACTGCGCTCGCCGTTCCAGATCACCGCCAGCAGCCAGCCGTCGTCCTCGGCACTGCCGCCGGGCCGGGGCACCATTAACGGCTCACTGACGAAGCCATGGGGGGCGGCGCTCCAAACCCGCCGCTCCCCGTTCCGCAGGTCGAGTTTCTTGAAGGCCTGTAGGGGGTCATTGCCGGCTTCGCGTTCGGCGACGGCCAGCCAGGCATAGCGGGCGGGCAGGCCCTGTCTGGCGGGATGGACCATGGCGAATTCACAGCAGCGTTCACTGAGGCGTTCACTGGTCACGGTGCCGGCCGCCAGGTTGAGACGGCAGCGTTCCAGCAGGCCGGCGGGAATGAGATCGAAATCGACGGTGCGGTAGTCCGTCTCGGGGTCAATCGAGGGCTTCCGTGGCGAACTCCATCAGGCGGATGGTGCTGCGCGGGCCGCTCTTAACGCCGAAGGTGACCATGCGGGGCGCACCGTGGTGACCGGGATCAAAGCGGGGGTGGGCGCTGAAGGCTTCACCGGGCTTCAGCACCCCATCTAGCAGGGCGATCCCCTTCGTTTCGAGCGTTTCCGGGTCGAGGGCATGGGGGGAGCTGGCCTCCCAAAGGGCCAATAGCTGGTCGCCAAGTTTCACCACATGGGTGTTGGCGATGTTTTTGAGCCGCACATCAAAGGCGTTGGCCAGGGGGCCGCCGGGCTTCTGGGTGCCGAAAACGCCGCGGTAGAGATAACGACCGGCATCTTCCTCCTCCTGCCAGCCCTCGGTGCGCACGAAACGATTGGTGAGGCCCACACCACCGCCCTCGAAGCGCAGGGCGGTGATCATGCCATCGCCATCAAAGGGGTGATGGACCCAATGGCCGGCGCGCTCCAGGCGGCCGGGGCCATTGCGATAAAGGGTGCCATTAAGGGCCGCCGGAATGGTGCCGCGAGTGGCCTGCAGCGGCACCGCCGTCAGCTCGCTGTCCACATTGCGGAAGGCACTGGCCCAGCGACCGCGATCAAATCGCAGCTCCTGGCTGGCGCCTCCGACCGGAACCCCCAGGGCCCCACCGACGGGGACCGGGCCGGAATCCGCGGGGGATTGGGGAACTGCGGCCGGGGAGCGGTCTGGGGTGAGGGTCATCGGTGCGCGATGCGGCGGAAGCCGCGGTGCCACGGCTTGGCCATCATCGCGTAACGGAGTGTGAAGCTGCGGGTGTGAACCCGCCCGGCACCGTCAACGGTTGCAGGGGGCTTCAACAGGCCGGCAGGGGGGCTGGGGCCGATCGCAGGGGGCCTCCAGCCGATCCGAATCGGGGCAGGGGGGCAGGGTCGCTGCCCGGGCGGGGGCGCCGATCAGGCAAAGCGCTGCGGCGGCGGCGCTGGTGAGGAGCAGCAAACGGCCGGTGGGCTGATTCATGGCGGAACCTGATACCTGACTCCAATTTAGCGGCTCTTGAAGGAGATTGAGTTTCCAATCCGAACGAACCCAGGCCCCAATTCTTGACCCAGTGGCGCCTGGCTGAGATGGCCCCCGTACAACCGCTCCTAATAACTGCTCCGTATCACTTCTCCGTATCACTGCTCCGTATCACTGCCCCGCATAACAGCCCAGACCACCATTCAGTCTTCGGATCAGGCCCCCGCCCGCTCCAGCACCCCCTTGCTGCTGGGTACCGAACCGGCGCGGCGTGGATCGATCTCCACCGCCAGCCGCAGGGCGCGGGCAAAGGCCTTGAAGCAGGCCTCGACGATGTGGTGGGAATTCACGCCATCGAGCTGGCGGATGTGCAGGGTGAGGCCGCTGTTGTTAACCACGGCCACAAAAAATTCCTTCACCAATTCGGTGTCGTAGCTGCCAATCCTCTGGGCCGGAATCACCAGGCCATAGCTGAGGTGGGGCCGGCCGGAGCAATCCAGGGCCACCTGCACCAACGCCTCATCCAGGGGTGCCACGAAATGGCCGAAGCGGTGAATGCCGCGGCGGTCGCCCAGGGCCTGGGCCAGGGCCTGGCCGACGGCGATCCCCACGTCCTCGTTGCTGTGGTGGTCATCGATATGGGTATCGCCCGTGGCGCTGATCTCCAGATCCAGCAGCCCATGGCTGGCGAGCTGGTGCAGCATGTGATCCAGGAAGGGCACGCCGGTGGCCACCTGGCAGCGGCCCGTGCCATCCAGGTTGAGGGCCACCCGCACGTCGGTTTCGCCGGTGACGCGGTGAATTTCTGCGGTGCGCTCTGAAACGCTCACGACGGCAGGGGCTGGGTGTGGCTCAAATCATGGCGGATGGGGACGCTGGGGATAGGGATGACCCCACCATGTACGGCTCGGCAGCGGCCGCTAGCGCAAACATATAGCAAATAAGTAAATCCGTAGACAACGTAAGGAATTTAAAAGTACTCGGAAGATATGCTTAGGATAAATTCGTAAATTTGATTACCGCCAGATGGTACTTAATTATCGGGCTAAAACCAAGCGCTATCAAGTTATTGACTGCGCTCATTTCAGAATGATTAAGGGTAGTCTCGTGAAAATGGCCCTACTCATCGCGCGGGTACTTCGCTATCCTTGCTGCCTGGATCCGCAAATGCAGCGGGTTTGATCACAGGATTTGGTGGGTCCTTAGGTTTCGGTACCGATTCAGTTTTTCGAAATGATGACAGTGGCGTTGGTCCCGTCCCCTTGGCATTTCCCATCAATTTCTACGGAGGGAACTACAACAACTACTTCGTTAACACTAATGGCAATATCACCTTCCAATCTGTTTTACGCGCTTTTACCCCAAGCTTTTTTCCAGGTGCACCTCAGCCCATTATTGCTCCTTGGTGGGCGGACGTCGACACTAGAAATCCCAGCACCGGCGACAACGGCTTGGTTTGGTATGTCAACCCTGACGCCAACACCACGGTGGTGACCTGGAACAATGTTGGCGTATTCGCTCAGTTAAATCCACCTTCAAACAATTTTCAATTAATTCTTCGCAACCTTGCGCCGACGACGGGCACTACCGGTGATTTCTCCATTGAGTTTCGCTACGACGATCTGAACTGGACGACGGGTCAAGCCAGTGGAGGAGATAGCAATGGATTGGGAGGAACACCTGCTGTTGCTGGATTTGACTCAGGTAATGGAATGGATTATTTAGTGCTGCCTGGATCCGGTACTTCGGGACCCACAGGAGTCTTGAATCTGGTCAACACCAGCAATGCCAATGAGCCGGGTGCATGGAGATTCAACGTCATCAATGGACGACCATCGACTGGTTCGGTGCCAGGACCCCTGCCTGTTCTTGGAATCGGGGCTGCTTTTGGTTACAGCCGCAAACTGCGCAACCGGATCAAAAATGTCAAGGCCCCCAAAGTGCTGAGCGCCATCGGTTGAACCCTTCAAGCAGGTCATTCATCTTATTTTGAGCAATCGATGCAATGCCCCGCTTCAACGGCGGGGCTTTTTTATGGAGGAGCTGTACAAAATTCTTTATATGTATTCAAGTCTTTATGGCCCTTGAGATCGCTTACATCCCCGTGATGCAATAGCCCCCATCCACATAGATCACCTGGCCGGTGATGCCGCTGGCCAACGGGCTGGCCAGGAAGGCGGCGGTGGAGCCGACCTCCTCCTGGGTGACGGTGCGCCGCAGGGGGGCCTTGGCTTCGACGTTGTGGATCATGTCGAGGATGCCGCCGATGGCGGAGCTGGCCAGGGTGCGGATCGGGCCGGCGCTGATAGCATTGACCCGCACCTGGTTGTCGGGGCCCAGTTCGGCGGCGAGATAGCGCACCGAGGCCTCCAGGGCCGCCTTGGCCACGCCCATCACGTTGTAATTGGGGATGGCCCGCTCATAACCCAGATAGCTGAGGGTGATGACGCTGGCGCCCGGGTTGAACAGGGGTTTGGCATAGAGGCATAGGGGGGCCAGGGAGTAGGCGCTCACCTCCAGGGCCCGGGCGAAGCCCCCCGGGCTGATGGCGGAATAATCGCCAATCAGCTCCTCTTTGCCGGCAAAGGCTAAGCAGTGGATCAGCACATCCAAGGAGCCCCAGCTGGCGGCTAGCTGGGCGAAGAGCGCCTCGATCTGGGCTGGATCCTGCACGTCCAGCGGCTCGAACAGGGTGGGATTCAGGGGCGCTGTCAGGTCGCGTACCTTGCCCTCGAAGCGCCCCTTGTCATCGGGCAAGTAGGTGACGCCAAGCTCGCATCCAGCCGCATGCAGCTGCTGGGCGATGCCCCAAGCGATCGACTTGTTATTGGCGATGCCGGTTACAAGGGCCTTCTTGCCGCGCAGATCGAGGAGCATGGGGAGGGACGGCGCCGGGGGCGATGGGGTGCAATTGGCGGATTCTCCCGCAGCGCCTGGCGCGGGCCCCCGGAAGGGTCCCATCTAGGGGTTGCATCTAGAAGGCGACGCCCCAGGCGCCCATGGATCGCAAGGGGAATAGGCCCGGAGCCTGCTGGGCCCGATGCGTGATTCGGCCAGCGACCCATTGTTTTTTGGATGGCCTGCAAAGCCGCCCCGACGGCTTTTTGTGGTGCTCCATGGAGTTGGCCTCGGCGCTGGTAAGGTCTTTTACCCTTTATCCCTGCCCCCGCCATGGCCCAGGCCGCTATCACCATCGGCTCCAAAGTGCGGGTGCTCAGGGTCCGTGACCGCATCCCCGCTGACCTCGTCTCGGCCCTGAAGGCCGATCCCACCGGTACGGTGAAGGGTTACCGCGTCACCGACGGCAAGGGCATCGGCGTTGTCGTGGACCTCAATGCCGGCGGCACCACCTGGTTTTTCGACGACGAAATCGCCCCCGCCTGAACGGCCCCTCCCTGCGGCGACCATCCGTGACCGAACCGACCCCAAGCCCAGCCCCTGCCCCGAAGGGCAGTGCCGCCCGCCAAATCCTTGGCATGAAGGGGGCCAGCACCACCACGAATATTTGGAAAATCCGGCTGCAGCTGATGAAGCCGGTCACCTGGATCCCCCTGATCTGGGGAGTGCTGTGCGGCGCCGCAGCCTCAGGCCACTTCCAGTGGCGCCCCCAGGAGGTACTGGCCTCGTTGGCCTGCATGTTGATGAGCGGTCCCCTGTTAGCCGGGTACACCCAGACCCTCAACGATTTCTACGACCGGGACATCGACGCCATCAACGAGCCCTACCGGCCGATCCCCTCCGGGGCGATCCCCTTGGCTCAGGTCAAGCTGCAGATCATCGTGTTGCTGCTGGCGGGTCTCGCCGTTGCCTATGGCCTTGATCGCTGGGCCGGTCACACCACTCCGGTGCTGCTGTTGTTAGCCCTGGGAGGTTCCTTCGTCAGTTACATCTATTCCGCCCCTCCCCTCAAGCTCAAACAAAACGGTTGGTTAGGCAACTACGCCCTGGGTGCCAGCTACATCGCTTTGCCCTGGTGGGCGGGCCAGGCCCTGTTTGGCCGGCTCACCTGGACCACGGCCCTGTTAACCCTGGCCTACAGCCTCGCGGGCCTGGGCATCGCAGTTGTCAACGACTTCAAGAGTGTGGAAGGGGATCAGGCCCTTGGGCTCCAGTCTCTGCCTGTGGCCTTTGGGATCAAGCGGGCTAGTTGGATCAGTGCCGCCATGATCGACCTGTTCCAGTTGGCCATGGTCGTCGTATTGATCGCGATCGGTCAGAATCGGTCCGCCGTGATTCTGGTGCTGCTGATCATTCCCCAGATCACCTTTCAAGACATCTGGTTGTTGCGCGATCCGGTTGCTTTTGATGTTAAATATCAGGCCAGCGCCCAGCCTTTTCTCGTCCTAGGCATGTTGGTCACGGCCCTGGCGATTGGCCATAGCAGCTTGATTGCGGGGACTCTGGCCCCTTGACTCGCCTGCAACGCGATCCACGGCTTCCGGATCCCCGCTGGGGCCCAGCCCTTCGTCGCCGTGAAAAGCTAGGACAATCCTCTCTCGGAAGCCAGGGGGATGGTCGTTCGTCCAGTCTCTGGTGGCCGGCCCTGTTGGCCGGAGGTTTGGGCGTGGCCGCAGCCTTCGGCCAGAATCTTCTGATATCGGGTGTTGATTCCCTCCTGCCCGATGCCCGCGGCATCGGCGCTTTTTCGCGCCCCGGCACCCTCACCATCCTCTCTGCCGATGGCGATGTGGTCTTCAAACAGGGTCCGGCCACCCGGGATAAGCTGCCCAGCGGCCAAATGCCCCTGTTGCTGCAAAAGGCCTTCGTGGCCGCTGAGGACCGCCGGTTCTACCAGCACGATGGGGTCGATAACGTAGGAATCCTGCGGGCCACGCTCAGCAACCTCCGCCAGGGATCGGTGGAGGAGGGCGCCAGCACGATTACCCAACAGCTGGCCCGTACGGTGTTTCTTAGCCAGGATCGCACCCTGTGGCGCAAGCTGAAGGAGGCGGCCTTGGCGGGCAAGATTGAACGTCAACTGACCAAGAAGCAGATTCTTGAGCAATATCTCAATTATGTTTATCTAGGCTCCAGTGCCTACGGTGTTTCCGACGCTTCCTGGGTCTATTTTTCTAAAAAACCCGATCAACTTACCCTGCCTGAGGCTGCCCTGATCGCCGGGTTGCCCCCTGCCCCTTCTGTTTATTCTCCCCTCGTCAATCCCAAGCTGGCCCTTGAGCGTCGTGCCACAGTGCTCAGGCGAATGCGCGAGATGGAATATATCGACGATCGCCAACTTGAAACGGCTCAAGCCGCCCCCATTGGTCTTAAGCCAGCCGAACCCAAGTATTTCATCAACCCCGCCCCCTGGTTCACCAGCTGGTTAGAGCTGGAACTGCCCAAGGTCCTTACCAAGGAGCAACTGGAGCTGGGCGGGCTCACGATTCACACCGGCCTCAAGCCGGAATGGCAAGCCCGCGCCCAAGAGGCCATTAACACCTATGCCTCAGGCGGAATGGAAGGGGCCCTAGTGGCCATGGAGCCTGGCACCGGCCTGGTGCGGGCCATGGTGGGCGGTACGGATTGGGAGCGCAGTCAGTTCAACCGGGCCATTCAGGCCCTGCGATCCCCAGGTTCCACCTTTAAACTTTTTGCCTATACAGCCGCCCTCCAATACGGCATGCGGCCGGAGGATACGGTTGCCAATCGCGAGCGCTGCTACGACGACGGTTGGCCCCCCAAGCGCTTTTGCATCCCCGGTAGTGGGGGCCGCGTCACTCTCCTGACGGCCATCACCAATTCCATCAATCCCGCCGCCGTGGCGACGGCCGAAAAGGTGGGCTATCCGCGGGTCATCGGCGTGGCCCGCCAGCTTGGGATCACCGGTGAATTGGGGGAATACCCCTCCATGGTGCTGGGGGCCAATGAGAAATACGTAATCGATATGACGGCCGCCTATGCGGCGATTAATAACCGTGGCATGTATGTGGCGCCCACGCCTTTTGATGAGATTTATGGCCCCGATGGCACCTTGATCTGGAGTCGTCGCCTCAAGGCCAAGCCCCCCCGCCGTGCTGTCAGCAGCGATGTGGCCGACGCCATGATGTTCATGCTGCAGAGCGTGGTTCGCAGTGGGACAGGCCGTCCTGCGGGCCTGGCCGATCGGCCGGTGGCGGGCAAGACCGGCACCGCGGAGGGGGGGCGTGACCTGTGGTTCATCGGTTCGATCCCCCAGCTCACCACAGCGGTTTGGTTTGGTTACGACCAGAACTGGAAGACCAGCAGCAGCAGCGTTCAGGCCGCCTATGCCTGGAACGCCTTCATGTCGAAGATCGTTAAAGACATCCCCGTTCGCGAGTTTCCCCCCAAGCCCGAGCTCACCGGAGACAACATCCCCTACGTGCCACCCAAGTTGCAGGACAAGGGCAAAGCGAAGGACCGCCCCACCCCCGTGGCCCCCGACCGCTGGGAGCCCCCGTCCAGTTGGACCCCGCCGCCGCCGCCCGAACCCAATCGGGCCGAAGAGACCCCCCGTCCCCGCCGTCGCTGGACGCCGGTGCCCATCGATCCCCTCCCCCCTGACCCCGCTCCCCGCGGCCAAGGCGAGCCCGCGGTCCAGGAAAAGCCCCGCTGGCAGCCTCCGGCCCCCGAACAACGCCGCTGGCAGCCTCCGGCTCCAGAACAACGCCGCTGGCAGCCGCCCGCCCGGGAGGAACGCCGTTGGCAGCCTCCCCCGCCTGAGGAACGGCGCGCCGAACCAGCCGCTCCGGCCGCGGCTCCTGCCCCTGCTCCGGCCCCCGTTGCCGCCCCTGTTTCGGCCCCCCCGACACCACCGCCGCCGGTGAGCCCGCCGCCGCCCCTTCCCTAGGCAGGCCCTGAGCCTTTTCCCCCTGCGGTTGTGTCAGTACCAGGTTCGAGGACGGCGGCGTAGAAGCCATCTCCGGCCTGGGGCGCCGGCCACCATTGTTGGTCCTGCACTAGGCGCCAGCTTGGATGGTTGGCCAGAAAGCCTGCCACGACCTCCCTGTTCTCCTGGGGATGCACCGTGCAGGTGGCATAAACCAGGCGGCCATCGGGCCTCAGCAGGGTCGCCAGGCGTTCGAGCAGCCGCTGCTGCAGCTCGGCCAGTTGGGCAATGGTGTCGGGCTGGATCCGCCAGCGGGCGTCGGCATGGCGGGCCAGGGTTCCCAACCCAGAGCAAGGAGCATCCACCAGGATCCGATCAAAGGAACCGCGCCATTGGGGCCGTAATTCGAGGAGTTCGGTGGCGTCGGCCGCAAGCCCTTGAATGCTGGCCATGCCAAGCCGCTCGGCGTTGGCGACCACCTTTTTGAGACGGGACTCGGAACGATCCACCGCCCAGATTTCGCCCCGATCGTCCATCAACTCCGCCAGATGGGTCGATTTGCCTCCTGGGGCGGCGCAGGCATCCAGCACCCGCTGCCCCGGCTGGGGCGCCAGGAGGGGGGCGATGGCCTGGGCTGTGCGGTCCTGAACGCACCAGTGACCCTCCGCGAAACCGGGCAGACCGCGGAGATCGCCGCTGGCCTCTGATAAACACAGGCCCCATGCCTGGTCGTCCAAGGCCCGGGCCGTCAGTCCCGCAGCCCCAAAGGCCGCCAGGACCTCGGCCCGGCTGGTCCGCCGTCGGTTGATCCGCAGGTCGAGGGCCGGGGGGGTGTTGCTGGACCGTCCAAAAGCCTCGGCCTCTTCCGGGCGGCACCATTGCAGCAGCTGGGTCGCCAGCCAGGGGGGGAGGGAGTGGCGCAGGGCCAGGCTGTCGGCCTCTGCTTCGGGTAAGGCCAATCCCTGCCAGCCGGTAAGGGCTGGGGCAGCATCGGCGTGGGGCAGGATTCCAGGGACGGCGGCGGCCCCTTGGCTTTCCTGCGGGCCGCGGGCCCGAGCCACGGCCCGCAGCAGACCATTGACCACCGGAGCCAGCCGGGCAAAGCCCGCTTCCTTGGCGAGCTCAACGCTGGTGTTGACGGCTGCAGAGGCGGGCACCCGGCTGCTGAACAGCAGTTGATAGAGCCCCACGTGCAATAACCAGCGCAGTCGGGGGGGCTGGCGGTTGGCCTTGAGTCGGCCGTGGGCATCGATCCAGGCATCCAGAAGCAGCCGCTGGCGGATGGCCCCATAGGCCAATTCCGTGGCCAGTCCCCTGTCGAGGGGTGCCAGGTTGCTTTTGGCCAGTTCCCGTTCCAGGGCGTTGTCCGCGTAGGCCCCCGCGGCCACCGCCTCCAGCACCCTCCAGGCCAGGCGTCGGGGGGCGAGACCGCCGGTTTCCGCTGCGTTGGGGTCTTGATTTCCCTTCACGGCCGCGGCTCGGCTTGGGTCTCGACTTGCCAGCGATGCTGATGCAGGGGGAGTCGGCCCTGGAGGTCCACGGGAATGCCTTCGGCCATTAGCAGATCCCTTTGCATCCAGTCACTGCCTTGGCGCGACAGGGTCATGGCCAGGCGACCCTGGGCGTTGACCACCCGGTGCCAGGGCAGGGGCGAAGGCAGGGGCAGGCGCCTGAGGGCCCAACCCACCTGCCTGGCGCAACCCCATTCCCCCATGAGTTCAGCGATCTGGCCATAGGTGGCCAGTTGGCCCCGGGGAATGCGGGCAATTTGCTGGTAGACCCGCTGGTCGAAGCTGATTTCCTTCATCGGCACCATCATGGGGTGCGGCGATCGCTGGAATTCCGGGAGGGCCCGTCCGGATCCATGGGTTCGCCCTTGCCCTTGTCCATGCTGGAGGAGCCATTTGGCGGTTTGACCATGCCCCTGTTACCACGCCGTTTTGAACGTCTCCAATCGGTCCTTGATCACCGCATGGCTGACCTCACCGTGCTTTTGGAGCAGGTGGAGAAGCCCCACAACCTTTCGGCGATCCTGCGCAGTTGCGATGCGGTAGGGGCCTTGGAGGCCCATGCGGTCTGCCGCGCCGGCCGACTGCCCACGTTCAACAGCACGGCCCAGGGCAGCCAGAAGTGGGTGCCTCTCAAGCTGCACACCAGCACCGAAGCAGCCATGGCCCAGCTCAAGGAGCGCGGCTTCCGGTTGTATGGCACCCACCTGGGTCGCTCTGCCATTGACTATCGGGCCTGTGATTTCACCGTCCCTACGGCGTTTGTGCTGGGGGCCGAGAAGTGGGGGCTTAGTGAGACAGCGGCTTCGCTAGTGGATCAATCCCTTTACATACCGATGCGGGGCATGGTGCAGTCCCTGAATGTGTCTGTGGCGGCGGCGATTCTTTTATTCGAGGCCTTGCGCCAGCGCCAGACTGCTGGGGTGGTGCCGGAGCACGGGGAAGGGCTCAGTCCCGATCAGTATGGCCGCCAGCTTTTTGCCTGGTCCTATCCCCAGGTGGCCCGCTGGTGTGATCAGCAAGGACGGCCCTATCCAGCCCTGACCCCCGAGGGAGAGATTGCCGAGGCCCTGCCGAGGGATGTCAAGTTGCCCCACTGATCAGGGGGCGGCCCTGCTCAAGTTGCCCCAGGGAGGGAGGAAAGATGAAGGATTAAAAACGGGAACCGCGTTCCATGCCGCGGACACTGGGAAGCCAGAGCACCAGGGCCAACAAACCGATTTCGAGCACCAGCAGCCGGCCCCCCAGCAGCACCACCAGGGCAAAAGTCACCGCCAGAATGCGCAAGAGCATCATCACCACATCGTCCAGCTGGCGCCCTCCCTGGGTCCACAACAGCACCGCCAGACCGAGCAACAGCAGGTCGAGCCACAAGGGCATGCCTGGACAAGAACAACTCCCTTCAGCTTAGGTTCGCCAGCCGGGCCGCTGCCATGCACCTTGTTCTTGAGCAGAGTCCCACCCCCATTTACCAGCGGCTGATCGCCGCCCTTTCCAGGGCCCTGGTGGGGGCCGGCCATCGCATCAGCCTGCTGGATCCGACCGCTTTCATCGCTGGGTCTGTGGCTGGATCCGTGCCTGGCTGCTTCGCTGGGACCTTGGCAGAGTCTTTGGATGGGCCCCTGACACCGGTGGGATTTGGCCGGGTGGCCCAGGTAGTCCTCCATCGCCCCCTGTTCTGGGATCGGCTGGACTCCCTCGAAGCCGATGCCCTGATTATTGTCAGTCCGATCAGCCTGCTAGCCGGCTTCGACCTGGTGCGGGGCACCTTTCTCTACGAACAGGGCCCGACGCCCCTGGTTTTTTTGCATTTTGAAGACTGCTTCAGCACCCATCCTTCACAGGAGCGCATTGAGGCGGCCCTGGGCAGTTACATCGCCACCGGCCACCGCTCCCACCATTTCTGTCTTGAGCCGCGCAATGGTCAGGAGCTGGGGCGCCTGAATCTGGCCACATCGCCGCTGTATGCCATTGGCGAGGGGTCCTACGAGCCACCGGCTGGGGCCTCGTTGCGCCGGGAGGTCTGCTTCATCGGCCATGTGCATCCAGGCTTTGACTGGGGCGACCATCCCCCTGATCCGGCGTCGCAGTTGCGGGCTGATTTATGGCGCCGTTTGCAGCAGTTCGACCACCCCCTTGAACCCGGCGCCCTCGCCTACGCCGAGCGCTGCTGTGGGCCCGGATCTTCGGTGCTGCAGCGGTTGGCGGCGAAGGCCTATTACCGGTCGTTGGCCCACGGTCATTCGTTGGGGTTTCGGGGAGAAGTGCTGCGGCGTCTGGGGGACCGTCCCATTGATCTCTACGGGCCCGAGGCCGAACGCCTGTGCGCCCACTGGCCAGCCCCAGCTCCAGCACTTGGATCCCGGCGCGGCCATCCGGCGACGGCCTCGCTGGCCGCCAGCGCGGCGATCTATCGCTCGTCGCTGATCAGCCTCAATATCACCGCCTTGCAGTTCGACCAGGCCGTCAGCAACCGGGTGCTGGATGTGGCGGCGGCCGGAGGGTTCCCCCTCACCGATTGGAAAGGGGAGCTGGGGGCCCTCACCGGGGTGGCGGAGGCCATCAGCTACCGCAGTCTCGAAGAGCTGCAGCACAAGATGGATTATTACGGCCACCTGGACCATCGGGCCGAACGGCTCGAAATCGCCACGACCTTGCAGCGCGAGGTGCGGGAGCGGGGCGATTACGGGGCCTTGGCCCAGGCGATCGGGGCGGCCCTGCTGGGACTCGGTGCTCCAAAGGCTCCAAAGCTGGAAGATCAGGAGCGCCGGGAGGGCCCCGAGAGCCATTGCTCCAGGCCCTCGCCAAGGAAGGAAAGACCCAACACCAGCACAAACATCGCCAAGCCGGGATAGAGGGCCGTCCACCAAACGCCGGTGGGAACGGCCGTCAGGGCCTGCTGCAGGTCGCCGCCCCATTCGGGCACGGTCTCGGGCAGCCCCAACCCCAGAAAGCCCAGCCCCCCAAGCACGAGGACGGCATCGGCGGCATTGAGGGTCAGCAGCACGGGCACCGAGGTGATGACATTGCGGAACAGATAGCGGCGCAGCACCCACACCGGTCCGGCGCCGAGGGAGCGGGCCGCCTCCACATAGGGTTCGGCTTTGACTTGGGCGCTTTGGTTGCGCACCACCCGGAAGTACTGGGGCACATAAACGACGCAGAGGGCGGCGGCGGCGTTCAGCAAGCCCCGGCCCAGCAGAAAGGCCAGCACCACGGATAACAACAACACCGGCAAGGTGTAGAGGGTGTCCATCAACAGCACCAGGACCCGGTCGACGGCGCCGCCCAGGTATCCACTGGCCATGCCGAGGGGAACACCGATCAACAGGGCCACCACCAGGGCCACCACCACCACCTGCAGGGCGACGCCGCTGCCCGCCAGGGTGCGGGTGCAGACGTCCCTCCCCAGGCGATCGGTGCCGCACCAGTGGCTGGGGCTGGGCGGGGCATAGATGGGGTTGGCAAGGCCGGCATTGGGATCGTCGAGCCAGCCGAGGTGAATCAGCAGGGGGACAAGCAGGGCCACCAGGGCATAGATCAGCACGATGACCACCCCCCAGCGGGTCATGCGGGCCGAAAGGCTGGCTGGCGGCGCAGACGCCTGCGCACTGATTCCCTGGGAAACGGGGGCGGGCCTCGACATGGGTCCATGACCAGATCTGCCGAACTTAGGGCGAGCGGTTGTTGCTGGGCCTCTTGCCAGGCCTGGCAGCCGCGGCTATGGCGGGTCCTTGGCCTGGGGATTGGCCTGATTTGGGTTTTTTGAGGCCAATAGCGTCGGTTTCCCGAACCTTCGTAGGAGACTGTCAACAGTGCACTTAGCCGTTGTCCCGTTTAACTGTCCCCCGTGTACTGGTGAGTTGTAGGCTGATCACATCCCAAGCCTGGTCATTGATCTGACCAATCCTACCCATTTTTGGGTAGGACAAATGTCGGTTCTGTCCACTGGCGACCCCAGAAAGCCCAGTTATATCAGTAGCATAAGTGACTTTATTTAAGCCATTTTTTTCATCTCGTTGCGTCCATCACATCGTCGCCCGCAGAATTTGAGCTATGGTAATTGTGGTTATGTCAACAGGCCCCCTAGGGCTCTTTCCATGAACTCAACTCCCATCAAAAGTCGTCTGCAAATTGAGCTGCTTCGCAGCGTCGGCAAGCGCAGGTCCGGCTCCATGGTCGCCAGGGGCTTCACCCTGGTCGAACTCATGATCGTCGTGGCTGTGGTCGGAATCCTCTCCGCCATCGCCCTGCCCCGTTATCTGGCCGCTCGGGCTGCCGCCGCCGCAGGTGCCTCCATCGGTGAACAGATTGGTCTGGCTAAGGAATGCGCCACCTACGTCGCCTCCGGTGGTGTAGGCACGGCTCCTAGCACTGTCTGTGGTACTTCTGGTGGTAACTACATTGCTACCTGGACCACCTACGTTCAGGATGTCAGTGGCCTAAGATGTCTTCAAGTTACGGCTGGCACTGGAAGATCAGCGACCATCAACGTGAGTTCCTTCGGTGGTCTTCTCTGCACAGTTAGCTGATTTCTCGGCTTGGAATAGCCTACTCATGACAGGGTAGGATTTTAGCAATTAATTGCAAGCTCTCCGGGGGGCCTAGGCCCCCTTTTTGATGGCGAGGCCCTTTCCAAAAACTCAATTTTTCCCAGGCTGGAATGTGCGATCCGTCTCTTGACGTCACCCGTTAGCATGCCCTAGTCGATTTGGCTTGTTTTCTGGTTTTCTTCTGAATGCAGACCAAACTTCAGTTGGAATTGCTGGGCAGTCTCAAGAGAGCCCGTGTTGGCTCCAGCGGCTTCAGCCTCATGGAGCTGATGATCGTTGTGTCCATCGTCGGTCTGCTCTCAGCCCTCTCCCTGCCCAGGTATCTGCAGGCCAGGGCCGCTGTGCGGGCCGGGGCTGTTATAGGTCAGGAGCTCGGGTTGGCGAAGGAATGTGCCACCTGGGTGCTTTCCGGTGGGGTTGGGGTCCGTCCGCCCAGCGGGCCTGGCCGGGTATGCAATCTCACCTCGCCTTCCCGTTATGAGGGTTCCTGGGGTGAGTTTGGTCCAGTGACAAGATGCCTGCGTTGCCTCCAGGTGACCAACTACGGCGGTGTGGCCATAACGATTTCGGTGTCTACCAGTGGAGAATTGACCTGCTCGATGGGCGGTCCCCGCGCCTGAGGCTGGGCTTCAGGCCCGTTTGCCTTGCCTAGCCATCGCGATCAGGGCCTCCTGCAGGTGGTGGGCTAGGTCGAGGCCATCAAATAGGAGGCTGTTCTGGGCTTGCTGTTGCCGTTCTCGCTTGCCGGCCCGCAGAGCCGGCAGATCGGAGCAGAGGTCGGCCACGATCGCGGCAAATTCCTCCGGGGTCTGGGCCACCCATTCCGGCCGACCCACGCCCTGGACCAGGGAGGTGCTCATGCGAGCGGCCGTGCAGCCTCCCTTGATGGCCACCAAGGGGGCCCCCATGGCCAAGGCTTCAAAGCCGGTGGTGGCGCTGCTCCAGGGGGTCGTGTCCAGGGCGACGTCAAGAATGTTGTAACAATCCACATGGTCGCGCCATTCCCCCAGCATCGGCAGGAACCGCAGTCGCTGCGGATCAACAGCGTGGTCCTTGGCCAGCAGGTCGGCGATCCGCTCACAAACATGGGTACTCAGGGTGCATCGGTCCTTGATCACCAGCAGGCTGTCCGGACCCTTTGGAAGGGCGGCTCCCCACAAGCGAAGGGTTACGTCTCGAATCTTGCCCACCTGACGAAAGGCCCCCAGCACGGGCAGGTCGGTGACCG
>JAPLIF010000317.1 GCA_026389255.1 Cyanobacteriota bacterium | reverse complement strand
GGTGGCAGCCACCCCCCGCAAGCTGGTCGAGGCCTGGGAGGAGGTCTTTGATCTTGCCGGTGTGCGTCTCGATCGGCTGGCTCCGGCCCAGACCTGTCTCCTGGCCGGCTTGGCCCCCGAATTGACGGGGCTCGCGGCCTCGGAACTTGTGGCGGTTGTGGCCCCTGGCGAGGAGGATTCGCGTTTGATCCTGCTCCGGGGCGATGTGCCTGTGTTCGAGAAGAATCTGCCATCAGATCCGGAGGAGTTGGCCGCTGAATTTGACCGTTGCGTGGCCTTTTATCGGCGCCAGGATCCTTCCTGCCGGGGCTTGACGGTGTTTCTCTCCAGCCCCTGGGACCACGCCGAACTGCTGGTGCCCCCGGGGAGCCCCGCCCCTGTAGAGCCTTTCCATGGCGACTATGGATCGCTGGTGCTGCAAGGGCTGGCCAGTCCCCTGGTGGCGGCATGAGCACCATCCAACACGATTTTCTGCGGGAGAAGCGGGAGACCCAGGGCTTGCCTTCCATGGCCCAGCTGCTGCCCTCCCGTGGGGCCCTGATCCGACTTGGTTCCTTGATCGGGGGCTCGTTACTGCTGGGGGTGGTCGGGTTGACAGGTCTGATCTCGTACCAGCACGAAGCCAACAAGGCGAATGCCCAGAAGGTCTATGTGACCAACCGTCAACTCAAAAGCACCCGTGCCCTCGCCGAGCAGGAAGAACTTCGTTTCAACCAGATTAAGGTGGCGAATCGCAAGCGGGCATCCGATCTGGCGACGCTGCGATCCAGTGCCGCCCTGTTGAGCGAGTTGCAATTACGAACCCCCGAGAAGGTCCAGATTCGTTCGGTTCAATTGAGCGACACGGCCCTGCAAGTCAAGGGGGTGGCGGTCGAGCCGATGGCCTTTTCGCGCATCAATGCTTTGCAGTTGTCCCTGAAGGAATCGCCCTTGCTTGCCAAGGACATCAGCCTCACCAAGGTGGAGCGGGTTCCGGAGATCATCAAGCCCCTGCCGGTTAAAAAAGGGGAGAAGGCTTCGGTCGCTGCCATCGTCATACCGACCACTGTCTCCTTTGAGCTCAATGCCCCCCTGGCCATCCTGCCACCGGAACAGAAGGCCGCCGTGTTGCGGGTACTGGGTGCCGAGGGCATGGCCGGCCGTCTGGAGCTGCTCAATCGTGAGGGGCTGTTGAAATGACCTTTTCTTCTTTGCAGAGCCGCCTAGGCGACTTAAACGAACCGCCATCGTTTTCGGCGAAGCTGTTGCGGCGTCTATGGCTGGGCCTGCCGATCGCCGCCTTTGGCCTGGTGGCCACCGTGCTGGCGACTGCGGTGTTGGTGCCGCTGTTGCTGAATCTGCGCTCGGAGATGTTGCGGGCCCAGCGGCTCCAGTTTCTCCAGGACCAGCTCAACGAGGTCAACACCAGCCTCGCCCGCACCCAGGCGGGCCTCAAGCAGGCCGATACCCAAACCAGCAAGCTGCGCAACCTGCTGGTGGGGGGGGGGGATCGGGGCACGGTGCTGGCCACCCTGGAAAACGACGCCAAGGCGACGGGGGTGCGTTTGTCGCTGTTCGAACAGAACGGCCTGCCTTTGGCCCCCGGTGCAACGCCAGGCAAGCCTGGGACCCCTCTCCCCGGGGCGAAAACCACCCCCCCTGCCGGGGCCCCCGCGCCACCTGCCGGAGCCCCCGCCGCCCCTGGGGCTCCCGGTGCCCCGGCTGTTCCCGGGGCCGCCGCTGTTCCCGGTGCCGCCGAAGGGGTGGAGGAAAAGCCCCTGTTGCTATCCGTCCAGGGCACCTTTCCCCAGATCTTGGCTTTTTTGCAGCGGCTAGAGCGGCTGCAGGTGATGGTCAAGCAGCAGGATCTGAGCCTGGGGACGGATGACAAGACCGCTGGGGGCGCCCCATCCCCTGGGGCGGTTTTGGTCCCAGTCCCAGGGTCGCCGATTTTGGTGATGAAGCTGGCCCTGGTCGTCTTTGATGCCCCCGGCGACGAATCCGCCCCCCAGCCCGCTGCCAAGGCTGCTGCCAAGGCCACTGCCAAGGCACTGGCCCCTGGGGCCACCGCCCCGATCCGCCCTGGTCCGGGTAGCCCCCCGGTGCCTCCGGCCCCTCCGGCTTTCCCCGCCGCCGGATCCCCCCGTTGATCCGCGATTTCCACCCCATGCCCCGTCTGCGTTCCCTCCCCATGGATTTCCGGTCCCTTGCCGCCAGCGCGCCTGGGGGAGCCAGCCCGGCCCGGCCTCGGGCCCTGAGCCTGTCCTTGGCCGTTCTGGCGGCCACCGGAGCGTTGGCCGGCTGGGCCGCAGCGGCCCGGGCCCAGGGTGCGCCCCAAGCCCAGGTCGCTCCCGGGGTCCAGGGCGGCCCAGTGGTTCGTGTCAACCAGCTGCTGAACCTGCGGGTGCGGCGCCAGAGCGATGGGGTCGACGTGGTGATCGAGGGGGTTGGCTCGGCGCCCCAACTGCAGCAGACCACCCGGGGCTCGGTGTGGATGGGGCGGTTGTTCACCGCCCGCCCGGCGGCGGTGCCGGGCGGCGGCCAACGGCTGTCGGCCCCAGAGGCTGGCTTGCAGAGCCTCAGCCTGGTGGGCGTAGGCCAGGCCTTTGAGCTGCAGATTGCGCCGATTCCCGGCTATCCCCTGGGCCGGCCGGTGGTGAGCGCCGATGGTCGCGATCTGATTTTGAGTTTTGCCAGCACCGGCCAAGCCAGCCAGCAGACCAGCAGCCGGGATCTGCGCATGCCCGGCCGGGTGAGCGAACCCACCGCCGCCTATGTGCCGCCCTTGCAACCGCGGGCCGTGGCGCCGCCAGTGGGGGACATGGCGGTGGGCACGATGCTGCTCACCAATAGCAGCTATCTCAATGTCAGCGGTCCGCCGGTGACCATGATCCTCAAAAATGCCCCAGCCCGGGATGTGCTGATGACCCTCAGCCGCATGGGGGGCTACGGGTTTGTGTTTGTGGAAGATACGGCCAAAGCGGATAACGCGGGGGCGGCGCCGTCCCCGTTGCCGATCTCGATTTCGTTCCGCAATGAAAACTACGGCCAGGCCCTGAATTCGGCCCTACTGGCGGCGGGGCTGCAGGCCAAACGGCAGGGTAATACGATTTTGGCGGGGCCCAATGTGCTGGGCAAGAGCTTCGGGGCCCAGCTCTCCAAGGTGTATCGCCTCAACCAGGTGAACGCCAATTCGGCCGCCGATTATCTGGCCAACCTGGGGGCCCAGGTCACCAAGACGAACACCATCAATACGGCCGTCACCGAAGGGGCCAATCCCAACACCACCGCCGTTGGCGCCAGCAACCTGGCCACCACCACCTCCAGTCGCCAGACCAAGGTGGAGTCCTATTCGTCAGGAACCGGCCCCCTGCAGGGGCTGATCGCCACCACCGATTCGCGCCTCTCCACTATCACCTTGGTGGGTGAGCCTAGAGTGGTTTCGGTAGCCGAAAGCTATCTGCGCCAGCTCGATCTGCGCCAGCGCCAGGTGGCGATTTCAGTGAAGATTTTGGATATTTCCTTGGGGAATAACGCTACAATCGATAACAGCTTTGCTATGCGTTGGGGGAATAATTTTATTGTGAGTGACCAGGGTAAGGTGATAGGCGCGTTTGGCTCGCTTTTGCCGCCAGATAGCAATCAATTCGATGCCATAAGCAATTTTAATGCGCCAGCACCGATCAATCCTGGAAATCTTTATGTTAGAGATAATTTTTATAATTTCATCAACGCTTCCATCCAATCCAGTAACACCAAAGTTCTAGCCAGTCCCACCCTTATCTTGAGTGAAAACGCTGATGAGCTGCGTAAAGGCGAAGACACCCAAGCTCTCAATATCTCCAATATCTCCTCCGGCGGTTCTGGGGGTGGCTCAGGTGGCTCCGGAGGCTCCGGAGGCTCAGGTGGCACCACCGACAACAACGCCACCATCGGCCGCACCAAGGCCAACGAGTCCTATGTCACTGTCGGTGAACAAGTGATCACCAATTACACCGTCACCACCGGCACCCAGGGTAATGGCAACTCCTGCCAGCCCACCTTCGGCATCGCCGGCCTCACCTTTGGCGCCCGCGTTTCCAAGATCGATGACAACGGCTTTGTCACCTTCTCGATGTCACCGGCGATCACCGCCGCCCTGCGCCAGCAGCTCGTGCCCGGTTGCGGCCCCATCGACATCCTGGCGGTGCGCCGCCTCGACACCGGCAGCGCCCGGGTGCGCGATGGCCAGACCCTGATCATGACCGGGGTGATCTCCGACGCCGACCGCCAGGAAGTCTCCAAATGGCCGATCTTGGGCGATGTGCCGATCATCGGCCAGTTCTTCCGCAGCAGCAACAACAACCGCGCCAAACGCGAGCTGGTGATTCTTGTGACGCCCCGCATTATCAATGACACCGAAGGCGGCACCTACGGCTACGGCTACCAGCCCGGCACCAACGACACCCGTCGCTTCCTGGCCGATCCCAACGCCCCGCTGCGATCACAACCCTGACAGGGTTCGCATCGCCAACGGCGCCAGCATCTGCACAACGCCCACACCCGCATTCAAGAGCTGGCTGCCAAGGCCGTTGCCGCCGGGGGTTTTCTTGGCAGGGGCTTCCAGTTGGTTGGCGGTCGCCGTCATCTGGGTCGCCGAGGCGCTGTCGCCAGCCTGTTGATAGAGCCCGGCCGCCCAGCGCATGTCCTTGGCGGCCATCTCCGTGTTGCCCTGTTCGGTGCGGCAGATGCCCCGCGCCACCCAGGTGATCGCCGCCTCCGGTTGCTGCCGAATCGCATCGCCAAACAGCACCTCCGCCTCCCGGAAGCGGCCCGCCTCCGCCGCCGCCACCCCCGCGTTATGCAGCGCCGCATAGCCCAGGCTGCCTGGCACCGCCCCCCGCGCCTGCCCCCAATGGGTCTGTTCCAAAGCGCCCGCATCCAGCTGGGCACCGCTCAGGTCGCTCTGGCGCAGATCGGTGCCCTCCAGCCGGGCCCCGCGCAGATCCGCCCCCCGCAACGAGGCCCCCACCAGGCTGGTGAAACTCAGGTCCGCCCCCTGCAATTGGGCCCCATCCAGCAGGGCGCCGCTGAGGTTGGCCCGTTTCAAGATCGCCCCATGTAGATCGGCATCGCGCAGTTCGGCGTGCACCAGATCCGCATCCTGCAGCCGGCAGCCCGGACAGCTGCGCTTCTCCAATAGGCGCATCAGGTCGTCGTTGTTGGCCGCCTGGGTGGGCGCGGTTGCCGCCAGCACCAGCAGCCCCAGGGCCAGTGGCATGAGGCGGCGGGTGCTGCGTGGTGAATCGGTATCCATGGCCCGGGCCCCGGCGGTTGCCTTTGTTGTACTGCCCGCCCAGGGGCCCTGGCCAGTCCTTGGCTCAGGACGGCGACCGGCGCAGTTGGCGCCGCAGGCTCTGGCCGCAGCGGCTGAGGCGCTCCAGCCCCTGCCGCTGGGGGGCGCCAGGCCGGCCGTAGCGCAACTGTTGCAGCAGGCCGACAAAATCCTCCAGCTCAGGACCCAGCAGGGGCCGGGCTTGCCGCAGGCGCCGGCCGAACTGGCCCAGGGTTTCACCGGGCTTGGGCACCAGGCCGCCGCGGGCGCAGCTGCGCAGCAGTTGGTTCAATTCCTGCTGCAGCCGGTCCCCCTCGCCCCGGCGTCGCAGCCAGCCGTAGGCCGCCAATCCCAGGGCCAGGGTCAGGGCCACCGCCACCAGCAGCAGGGCCCCCGCCCAGTCCCGGTAAGGCCCCAGCAGGCGCTGCAGCAGCTTTGGCGCAGGTCCAGGAAGGCCGATCCCCCCAGGGGCACCACCCAGGTGCCGCCCCGATAACCGCTCACCACCCGCGCCGGGACGCCCGCCGCCCGCATCAGGGCCGAGAGGGCGCTGGCGTAATGGCCGCAGAAACCCTGCCGCTGCTCGAACAACAGGGCATCGAGGGGGGCGGTCTCGGGCAATCGGGGGTTGGAGAGGCTGTAGCGGAAACCCTGTTGCCGGAACCAGGCCTCGGCCAGGGCCACCGCCTTGGCGCCCTCCACCGCCTTGGCACCGCCGGATCCCTGGCGGCGCCAGCCGGCCGCCAGGGTTTCCAGCCGGGGGTTGGTGCCGGCCGCCATCTGCAGGTCCTGGGCCGTGGGGGCCTGGCGCCGCCAGGCCGCTAGGGCGGGCTCGGCGGCGAGGCTATAGAGCTTGCGCACCCCCACGGATCCGTCGTGTCGCAACTGTCCCTGGCCATCCCGTTTGAGGTGGCGATCCAGGGGCAGTCCCGCGCCGCTCCAGGGCACCTCCGCCAAGCCGTTCGGTTCACTCAGCCACACCTGGGTCGCCCCTGGGGTTTGGGAGCTGGCCAGGTTGGGGTCGGCGCCGGCGGCCCCGGCTGTGTCGGTTCCGGTTGCGTCGGTCCCGGC
>JAPLIF010000040.1 GCA_026389255.1 Cyanobacteriota bacterium | reverse complement strand
GACGAGAGCCCAGGGGAGGAGCCATAGAGGGGCCCAAGCCGGCGGTACACCAGCAATCCTCAACCAGGCCGGGGAAGCCAGGGTGAGCAAGGGCACCACCAGCATCGAGAGCATCAGCCAGGGTTGGCGCGTCGCAAGGGTCATTGGGGCACCAGAATCTGGACCCAATCGACGGCATCCGCCGGGGCAATCAACTGCACCACGGCCTCGGGTGCCGGATCAGCGCGTTCATCAATCGACTGCACCACACCCACCGGCAGATTGGGGGGCGCCAAGGTGCTCGCCGGTGAAGTGAAAACCACATCACCCGGTTGCACCTGGGGATCCTTCTCCAGGAAACGCACCACCGGACGGCTGGTGCCCAGGCCGCTAAGCAGGGCATGGTGACGATTGCGTGCCACCCAGACCCCGACCCGGCTGGTGGGATCGGTGAGCAGGGTCACGGTGGCCGTTGTTGGGGTGACCGAACTGACCAGTCCGATCAATCCCCCTGGGGCAAGCACCGCCTGTCCCACCTTCACACCCCCAAGGGAGCCCTTGCCCAGCAGCAATTGCTGCCACCAGCCCCCTGGCACCCTCGAGATGACCGGGGCGGAAAGGCGGGTGGGGTTCACGGTCTGCAGTTGCAGCAGACCGCGCAGTCGTTGGTTTTCGGTTTCGAGCTGGGCCAGCCTCACCTGGTCTTCCATGCGCCTTGCCGACCGCAACCATTCCGCCTGGGCGGTACCAGGCCAGAAGGGCCGGCTCAGCTGGGCGTAGGCATCCAGCATGACGGCCCCCTTGGAAAGACGGACCAACGCCAGTAGACCCAACCCGATCAGCAGGGGCCAGACCTGGAACAGGGAACGGACGGCTCCAGGGCGCAGCCAGGGGGAAGCCGGCATGAAGTTCAGCCGGACGGACGGGCGAAGTCAGGGGTGTCAAGCACCCGCTCCAGTCGCTTGTAATCCTCCAGAACCATGCCGCAGCCATTAACCACGCAGAGCAAGGGATCCTCGGCCACATGGGTCAGGATGCCGGTCTCGTGGCTGATCAAGTCGCAGATGCCGCGGACCAAGGCGCCACCGCCGGCCAACATGATTCCTCGATCAACGATGTCGGCTGCCAGTTCGGGGGGCGTGCGCTCCAAGGTGCGCTTGACGGCCTCCACGATCACGTTGAGCGGTTCGGCCATCGCCTCGCGAATGTCCCCGGCACGCACATTGATGGTGCGGGGCAAGCCCGACAACAGATGGAGGCCGCGCACGTCCATGGAGGTTTCGTCATGGGCGTCGTCGGGGAAGGCCGAACCGATGCGGATTTTGATGTCCTCAGCGGTGCGCTCTCCGACCACAAGGTTATGGACCTTCTTGAGGTAGACCCCAATGGCCTCACTGAGCTCATCGCCGGCCACCCGCACCGATTCACTCAGAACGGTGCCTCCCAGGCTGAGAACGGCCACTTCCGTGGTGCCGCCACCAATGTCAACCATCATGGTGCCGACGGGCTCGGTCACCGGCAAGCCGGCACCAATGGCGGCGGCCACGGGCTCGTCGATCAGGTGCACCTGACGGGCACCGGCCAAGCCGGCCTCCCGCACGGCCCGCCGTTCCACACCGGTGACGCCGCTGGGGATGCCAATCACGAGCCTTTGAGACCTCGTCACCCGACCCTCATTGCCCTTCTGAATAAAGGTCTTGATCATCTGCTCGGCGGCATCGAAGTCGGCGATGACCCCATCCCGCAGCGGCCTTACGGCCCGGATATTGCCTGGCGTGCGCCCCAGCATCAACTTGGCCTCATCACCCACCGCCAAAGGCACATTGCGCTCCAGATCAATGGCCACCACTGAGGGTTCCTGCAGCACGATGCCCTTGCCGGACACGTACATCAGGGTGTTGGCGGTCCCAAGATCAATGCCGATGTCGCGGGAAAACTGGAAGCGACGAAAGAACACGAGGCTCGGACTATCAGAAGACGGATCATAGGCGCCGGGCCTGACGAACCCCTGGCGGCAAGGCCGTAACCGCCTGGCTGCCAGTTACGGGGTCCCAAACGATCGAGAGTGGGACGGTGGGTGGCACTCATGGATCGGAACCCTGGTTGGGTCAACACCGACCGGGGTGCCTCATCATTAGTCCACTTATCCCAGGAGCGATGCCATGGGCGTCAATTCCATCACCCTCGTCGGCCGGGCCGGCCGCGACCCCGAGGTACGTTACTTCGAGTCCGGCAGCATGGTTGCCAACCTCACCTTGGCGGTGAACCGCCGCAGCCGGGACGATGAGCCCGACTGGTTTAACCTTGAGGTATGGGGCAAACAGGCCCAGGTTGCTGCCGACTATGTGCGCAAGGGCTCCTTGCTTGGCATCATCGGTT
>JAPLIF010000256.1 GCA_026389255.1 Cyanobacteriota bacterium | reverse complement strand
TCTTCCTCAAATCCATCAGTCTTTGAATCAGTTCAAAGCTGAATGCATTAGCCACCTTATTGGTGGCTTTTTTTGTGTGTACTGTTGGGCAATTCCTTGGTGGCTTGGGGATCGCGGCGGCGCCTAAAGCCGTTCTGGCAGGCGTACCGCCTTTGGTTGCGTAACGACTGCATCGACTTGAGTGCGGCATTTGCATATCACACTCTTCAGTCGTTCCTCCCAGCCCTATTGATTGCCATGGCTTTGGCATCTAGATTACTTGGCAAGGATCAGGAGCTGCTAGGGCGTTTGGTAGAGCTAGTCGGACAAGTACTTCCGGAGTCTATGCTTCCCGTTTTTGCAACCACCTTAGATCGCTTTTCGCGTCAAGGTCTTGGAGCTGGTGCATTGGGAGTGTTGTTACTTGCCCTCAATGCCAGCAATATCTATCTCACACTGCAGCGTGGGGCCGATCGTCTTTGGTGGAATAGGCCCTTTGGCTTTGATGATTTGAATCCCGGGCAACTTGTGCGTCGATTTTTGCTCCTACGTCTTAAGGCCATTGCGCTGGTTCTCTTGATTGGCCCCTTACTTGTAATGGATCAATTCGTCAGCTCCGTACGCTTTTTTGGATCAACGTGGTTGCGAAATTTTATTTTTCATTCACTGCCGAATCAATGGACTTGGTTTGCCTCCGTTTCCTATGGCGTTGACCTTCTACTCTCGTTAGTTGTTAACTTTTTGGCTTCTCTCCTGTTTCTCTGGTTGCTGCCCTCTCGCCATGTGCCAATAAGATCTCTGCTCCCTGGTTCCATTCTTGTGTCAATTTTGGTGACCTTTTTGAATCTGATGCTGGGACGAATTTTGTTAACTCTAGGCCTGCGTTTTCAGGCTTACGGTCTGGTGGGAGGTATCTTAGTGCTAACCCTATGGATGTGGTTGTTGGGTGTGATTATCTATTATGGACAGTGCCTCAGCGTCATTCTGGCAAGGCGTCTGCCTGGGGGGGCGATCCGCACTTCCTGATGCCTAACGTTTGACCGCCAGGGGGCAGGATGGAGTCGGAGGATGATTTTTGTAGTCAACGCTGATGCAGCGCCCTTCTTTGCCCTGGACCTGGATTGTAGTGGCGGCACTCCTCTTGGTTATTCCTGGACCTGTGCGTCGCCTGCTCTTGGAACTCGCCGGAGGCTTTACCTTGTTGGTGGTAACGCTGCCTCTGCTTGCGGCAGGTTTTGGTCTGTTGGCCTGGCAATTTTATCGACGTCGTTTTCACAACTGCGCTAACTGCGGCATGGTGAGTCTTGGCACCTCCCAATGTCCCTCTTGTGGATCCGACTTGGACAGCAGTGCCGTTGGTGCGGGGTTTGGCTCGAAGGGCGACGAACTCGACGCCAGTGATGTGACCATCAACGTGAGTGCTGTTGATGTTGGTTCGACCCCAAGTTCGGAATGATCTAATCCGAATTCTTGAAGGCGATCGCTTGCACCCATTTGTTTGGCCCGACTCAACCTGTCTAGGGAAGACTGTCAGAGATTCGGGCCATTTCCATCAACCTGCGTTCCCTGAGATAGAGAAACAGCGGGCCTCCGCAGGCAAACGCGATCGTCACACAGATCAACAGCACCCAAGGCAACCCTTTCATGGTCAGCCTGCGGCTTTCTGCCACCATCCACACGGTGAACGCGGTGGCCGCCACCGCCAGATCACGGCTGAGGGACTGGGCGGCCGGGTTGGCGTTGGCCAGGCGTACAAACAGACCCAGATCAAAGGCTGTCCCATGGGCCTGCATAAAGGCCAGATTCGCCTGCCATGTCAACACTGCACCCGCGATCGCCAAAGTCAGGTAAAGCCAGGCCAGTGGAGTGTTGTTGTTGGCGGCAGGGGCGGCGGCGGATGGGCTCATGGTTGGTAGGGCTGTGCTGGTTGTTCAGGATGGTCAGGATCCCAGATCTGCACCTCTTGCTCCACCTTCTCCAGGAGTTGGACGCAGTGATTGGCATAGGCCTGGGCCCGGC
>JAPLIF010000058.1 GCA_026389255.1 Cyanobacteriota bacterium | reverse complement strand
GAAGCTTGGGATCCCTTTAACAGAAAAAGGCATTTCCGCCTGTTTGGGAACAAAATCTTCGAAGGCCCGAATCCCATCTGCCCCAGTGGATCCGGGGGATGACCAAGGGGAGCGTCAGAGGGTAAGGTTGCGATTCTTCATCCGGACGTTTCCGGTGTGTCGCCCATGGCCGTGGAGGATTTTCCCCAGCAGTCACGGATGTCGCAAGGGTCCTACGACGAAGATTCCCAGTTGCCCCTCCAGGAGCGGCCGGCGGCTCCCACCCTCTTGGTGGTTGACGATGAACCTGCTGTCCGTCGTGTCCTGACGATGCGTTTGCAGTTGGCTGGCTACCGGGTGGTCTGCGCCGAGGACGGCGACGAGGCTTTGGCGGTGTTCCACAGGGAGCAGCCCGATCTGGTGGTTCTTGACGTCATGCTTCCCAAGCTCGATGGCTTTGCCGTCTGCCGCCGGTTGCGGGCCGAGTCCTGTGTGCCAATTATCTTCCTCTCCGCCCTGGACTCCATCTCGGAGCGGGTCGCCGGTCTCGACCTCGGTGCCGATGATTATCTGCCTAAACCCTTTAGCCCTAAGGAACTGGAGGCCCGTATTGCCACCATCCTCAGGCGAGTGGGCCAGGGTTCGGCCGCCAGCGAGCCCAGGGAGCCCACCACTGGTTCCGGCGTCATGCGCCTTGGGGATCTGGTGGTGGATACCAATCGTCGCCAGGTGACCCGTGATGGCCAGCGGATTGCGCTCACCTACACGGAGTTCAGTCTGCTCGAACTGCTTTTTCGCGAACCTGGGCGGGTTGTGCCCCGGGCCGAGATCCTCGAGCAACTCTGGGGTTACCCACCGCGGCGCGCGGCCGATCTGCGGGTGGTTGATGTCTACGTCGCCCGCCTGCGCGGCAAACTTGAGCCCGATCCTCGCAACCCCGAGCTGATTCTCACCGTGCGCGGCACCGGTTATGCCTCCCAGCGGATGGGCGAAGGCAGCCTGGCGGCTGTCGGCTGAGACGGAAACCATTCCCCTTCTCAAACCCCCCATGCTCACTGGCCCCGATCTGCTCGCCAAGGTCAAGGAACTCGGCTCCGTGTCCAAGGCCGATCTGGTCCGTGGCTGCGGTTACGGGAGCATCAAAACGGATGGCTCGGAACTCCTTGATTTTGATGCGTTCAAAAAGGCCCACCACCTGGCGATGCGGGCAGCCAAAGGGGGTGGAGCCAGCCTTCCGGTCGAGGCGGTGAGTCGCAGGGAGAAAGCCAGGAAGCTGGCGGCCCTGGGCCAGGGCCCCTATGCCCTCGGTTTTGAGCCCAGCCATCGCAACGCCAGCCTGCAGGACCAATACTCCGATCTTGCCAATGGCCAGGAAGCGCTAGATCTGGTGGCGGTGGCGGGTCGGGTGATGACCCGTCGGGTCATGGGCAAGTTGGCTTTTTTCACCCTGGCCGACGAAAGCGGCAGCATCCAGCTGTATCTGGATCGGGCCACCCTGGAGGCGGCCCATCCAGACAATCCGGAGGTTTTCAGCCAGCTGACCTCGCTGGTGGATGCGGGGGATTGGATCGGCGTGCACGGCCATCTCAAACGGACCGATCGCGGTGAACTGTCGGTCAAGGTCACCAGCTGGACCATGCTCAGCAAGGCCCTCCAGCCCCTTCCTGATAAATGGCATGGTCTGGCGGATATCGAGAAGCGTTACCGCCAGCGCTACCTCGATTTGATTGTTTCGCCCCAGACCCGGGAAACCTTCCGTCGTCGGGCTGTGCTGGTGAGCACCATGCGGCGCTGGCTCGACGATCGGGGCTTCCTGGAGATTGAAACACCGGTGCTCCAGGCCGAGGCCGGTGGGGCCGATGCCCGTCCCTTCACCACCCACCACAACGCCCTCGACCTGCCCCTCACCCTGCGCATCGCCACCGAACTGCACCTCAAGCGGCTCGTGGTCGGTGGCTTTGAACGGGTCTACGAACTCGGGCGCATCTTTCGCAACGAAGGGATCAGCACCCGTCACAACCCCGAATTCACCTCGGTGGAGATCTACCAGGCCTACACCGACTACGAAGGCATGATGCGCCTGACCGAAGACCTGATTGCCGCCGTGGCCCAGGCCGTATGCGGCACCACCCGGCTGACCTACCAGGGCACGGAGGTTGATCTCACTCCCCCCTGGCGGCGGGCCACGATGCACGATCTGGTGAAGGAGGCCACGGGGCTGGATTTCACAGGCTTCGAGGGGCCCGATCCGGTGGAAAGCCGTTCCCGGGCTGCCGCCGCCATGGCCGAGGTGGGCCTGGAGGTGCCGGCCGTGGCCGATTCACTGGGGCGGCTGCTGGTGGAAGCTTTCGAGCAAAAGGTGGAAACCACCTTGATCCAGCCCACCTTCGTGCTCGATTATCCGGTGGAGAACTCCCCCCTGGCCCGGCCCCACCGCAGCAAGCCTGGCCTGGTTGAGCGCTTTGAGTTGTTCATCGTCGGTCGTGAGACCGCCAACGCCTTCAGTGAACTCATCGATCCGATCGACCAGCGCCAGCGCCTTGAGCTGCAGCAGCTCCGTCGCCAGGCCGGCGACCCCGAGGCCCAGACCGTGGATGAGGATTTCCTCCAGGCCCTTGAGGTGGGCATGCCCCCCACCGGCGGCCTCGGCATTGGCATCGACCGCCTGGCGATGCTGCTCACCGACAGTCCCTCGATTCGGGATGTGATTGCGTTTCCGTTGTTGCGCCCGGAAACGGGGACTTAATTCTGAGGGGATCTGTCGCTTTCCTGGCTTGACGGCCTCACAGCGCAGGAGGGGGACCCATGCAGTGAGATAATGGGGCATAACATGCTTTGTCTAACAGCCCATGAGTGGCGAGCGCGTCGGTTTCCGGTTTCAACACGCCGATGCGGTGGTGAAGCGCAACCCCCAGGGGCGTTCCCGCCGGGGTTGGGTGATGGAGCCTGTTGAACAAACCACCAGTCGAGGCACCAAGATGCCCGCCTATCGAATTCGCTGGAGGGATAGTGAGCGCCCGGAAATTGTGCTCCAGCACATGCTGATCGCCGATCCTGACCCCACCCCACCGCCGGAAGGGGTCAGCCTGGTGCCTCCAGCTCCCAAAGTCTGATCCCCTCTGCTTTCGTTTGGCTGTTGATCGCCTCTCCAGGTCAGCTCCAGCCGCGAAGTTTGTAAACCACAAGCCCCATCAGTTCCCGCAGGTTGGTTGAAGTGTTGGCCAGGGCTCCGGCGCTGGGCAGGACGTCATCCAGCAGGCTTGCCGCGGTTCCACGGCCGGCGCCGGCTTGGTTGACCACCTGGAAATCACAGGCCACCGGCACGATCTTCAGATCCGTGAGGTGGCGAAAGGTGGCCACCGAGCGGGGCAGATGTCTGGCACTGGTGACCAGTAACACCGAGTGCCAGAGACGGGCCGTGGCGATGGCCTGCAGGGCCCGGGCCTCCTCCGCCGTGTTGCGGGCCTGGTTGCTCATCAGGATGCGGTTCGGTTCTACCCCCAACCAGCGGGCCAAGGTCGCCGCCGATTGGGCCTCGGGGGGGGCCGGATCCTGGCCCCGGAGACTCACGACTCCCCCTGACACCAGCAGCCACGGGGCCTTGCGCTCCCGCATCAGTTGCACCCCCGTCAGCAGGCGATCACCGGCATCACTGATCTCCACCCCACGCCGGGGAGGCAGGGGTGCCAGCACCCCTCCCCCCAGCACAAGCACCGCATCGGCTTGGGGGAGGGTGGGGGGCACCAGCGCCAGGGCCCGTTGCTCGATCTGCCGTTCCATGGACCGGCTCACCCAGGGCATCGAGGCCACCCAAAGCAACAACAGCGCCGCGGCGGAGACCCAGGGACTCCAGCGCCGCTGACGACCCAGGAGGGCGGCCCCCTGGAGCAGTAGGGCCAGGCTCAGGGGATAGAAGAACGTGGGCAGCAGTTTGGCCAGCAGAAAGTCCATGGCGTCCCGGTCAGCGCTGCATCTGGCGACGCAGCTCCTGGAGGTCCTGGTGGTTTTCAAAGGCGGCCCATTCGGACTCCAGGTCGGCCTGGGGGGTGGAGTCCGGCTTGGCCTGACTGGGGCCCCTGCCGTCGCCTGGGGCCGGTGGCGCCTGGCCAGGGCCTCCGGTGGACGGTGGAACCATGGAGCGCAATTCCACGTCGACCGCGCTGAATCGCTGGCCCACTTCCGCCAGGGTCTCCCAGCGACACCGTCCCTGCTCCATCAGATCGTTGATGTGGGCCTCAGCCCGATCCGCCAGGGCCTCGGCGCCGGCATTTCGGGCCCGCTGCACCCGCTCTTGCCAGGAGCGGATTTCACTAGCCAGCCGTAATAAGCCCTGGCGTTGGAGTTCCGCCTCTTGTTTCAGATCAAGACGCTGACGTTGCAGGCTCTGCTGGCGTTCGCGGGCCTGTTGCTCGGCCAAGAGGGCCTCCTGTTGGGGATTGGAATTGAGAAAGGACTCCAGTTGCGAATCCAGGCGGGCTTCCAATTCCTCAAGCCAATTGCTGCTGCCGCTCATGGGTGTGGGGTTGCGGGGGCACGGGTGATCAGGGGGGCTTCGATTTCTTGCTGCAGAGGGGTGATAGCGGCCTCGCGGGAACGCAGCAACAGCTGGGTGAGGCGGGCGATGGCCCCTTCTCCCAGGTCGTGTTCGGAGATGCGATCGAAGGCCTGGCGGTAGAGATCCTCCAGTTCTTCGATCAGCCCCTCCCGCACCGAGCGCATCGCCTGGCGCTGTTCATCACGGCTCATGGCTGACTCGGCTGCAGAGTGGGATTGGCATGGTTGCAGTCTTGGGCATGGTCATGCATCTTGCCGTGGATCAATAAGTGGAGCGACAGGTCATCGCCACCGTCGCTCCAGCGCCCTAGGGGGCGCCACCCCGCCTCTGCCGCCAGGGCGAGGAAGGCTTCAGGGGTGTATTTAACGCTGTATTCGGTGATCAAGGGCTCGCCAGCGGCAAAGCTCCAGCGCCGGCCAGCCAGATCGACCATCTGGTTTTGGCGGCTGACCAGGGCCATGGCGATGCGGCTGCTGGTTGGCTGCCATTGGGCTTGATAGCGGAAGGCGGCAGGGTCGAAGTTGCCAGCCAGTTCGCGGTTGAGGCGGCGGAGCAGGTTGAAGGCGAAGGCTGCCGAAATTCCGGCGGCATCGTCATAGGCCGCCTCGAGGCGGGCCGCCTCCCGGGGCTGGTCGATGCCGATCAACAGCCTGCTGCCGTGGCCCAGGAGTTCGGCAAAGTGGGCTAACAAGCCACGGGCTTGGGGCAGATCGAAGTTGCCCAGGGAGCTGCCGGGGTAGAAACCCACTAGGGGCCGACCTTCCAGCAGGGGATGGGGGGGCAGATGGTCGATGTTGGCGTAATCGCAGCACACGCCTAGAACTGGGACGTCCGGATGGCGCGTCTGCAGGGCCCGGCAGGCCGGGACCAGGTGGTCGGCACTGATGTCGAGGGCCACGTAGGCGGCCGGCTGCAGGGTTTTCAGGAGGGGCCCCACTTTGCGGAGATTGCCCGCACCAAATTCGACCAGCACCGGTTGTTTGTCGATGCCTTGGCCAAGGGCCTGGGCCATTTCCCCGGCCCGTTCCTCCAGCAGCTTGGTTTCGTTGCGCGTGAGGCTGTATTCGGGTTGTTCGCAGATGCGATCGAACAGATGCGAACCCTCGGCGTCATAAAGAAACCAGGCTGGCAGCTGTCGGGGAT
>JAPLIF010000247.1 GCA_026389255.1 Cyanobacteriota bacterium | reverse complement strand
CCTGGCCAAGGGCGATGCGGACCAGCAGGCCCTGGTCGCTCCGTTGTTGCTGCAGGTGGTGAAGCAGCAACCGGAGGGCCCCGAGGCCGACCAGGCGGTGCGGCGACTGAGCCAGGAGGAGGGAGCCGCCGTGGATTCGCGGCTGGCGAGCTTGCCGCCCCGATGGCGCGAGAGCGCCCCGGTGCAGGCCCACCGCGCCCTAGCCGATCCCAGTGGCCGGATGGCCCTGGCGGTGCTGCATCGCTGGCCGGATGATGCCGCCAGCTGGGATCTGCAATGGGAGCTGGCCCGCAAGCAGTTGCTAGCCGGTCAATGGGGCGGAGCCCTGACGGTGCTGCAGGCGATCGGGGCCGACCGGCTGCCGCCGCTGCTGGCGGCCCGCCACCGGTTCTGGAAGGGCTTCAGCCAGCACCAGCTCGGCCAGGATGAGGGGGCCACCGCCACCTGGCGGGAACTGCTGCTGCACCATCCCGGCGGCTACTACGGCTGGCGGGCTTCGGTGCAGCTGGGTGAGGGGGAACTGCGGTTGCAGCCGGGCGCCGCTGGCGAAGCGAATCTGCCGGCAAAGGCGGCCTGGAGCCCCCTGGCCAGTGGCGATGCCGAGCTGGATCAGCTCTGGCGCCTCAACCTCAAGGACGAAGCCTGGGAAACCTGGCGCACGCGCCGGGGCCAGCCGGAGTTGAAGGACAGCCGCGCATTGTTGCTGGAGGGACGGCTGCGCCAGGCGGTGGGGGATGACTGGACCGGATTGCACCAACTGGAGGAGGCCAGCGCCCAATTGCGACCCGATCAATGCGAACTGCTGCCGGCCATTGAGCAGGGCTTGCACCCGGTGCGCTTCGGCGACGACTTTGCCGCCGGGGCCGCCGGGGCGCGCTTGCACCCCACGGTGCCCCTGGGCGTGGCGCGGCAGGAATCCCGCTTCACGCCTGGGGTCAGTTCCGCCGCGGGGGCGGTGGGTCTGATGCAGCTGCTGCCCTCGACCGCCAGCGAACTGGCGGGTCGGCCCATCACTCCCGAGGCCCTGAAGGAACCGGCCCTGAATACGGCCCTGGGATCCCGCTATCTGCGCCAGCTGCTGGATCAAGCCAAGGGCAATCCCTTCTTGGCGGTGGCCAGCTACAACGCCGGCCCCGGCGCCGCCCAGGGTTGGGTGACGCCCCTGCTGCAGGCCTCCCCAGAGCTATGGGTCGAGGCGATCCCCTTCCCCGAAACCCGCATCTACGTCAAAAAGGTGCTGGGCAACATCTGGAGTTATCAGCAGGCGCGGCGTGTTACCTGGGACCTCCAAGGAGACGCTCGTAGGTCCATGCCCAAGACAGACAACACACTGCCACGGTCAGAAATCGGATTTTAAATTCATCACTTGGGAAACACCGGCTTTTCATACGGCAATCCACCGTCGTCGATGTCGAAGTCCGGGTCAAGGATGGTCATTCCTTGGGCGCCGAGGTAACTGGGCTGGGCTTTCAACCACTCGCTCATCTTCTGCTGTCGGGCGTAGGCCAGCAGCCGGGCCTCGAGATCACGCACCACCTCAGGGTTCTGCTCGGCCACGTTGTTTTTCTCGCCTGGGTCGGCCTTGAGGTTGAAGAGTTCGGTCTTGCCGGGCAGTAGGGCGATCTTCACCAGCTTCCACTGTCCCTTGATGATGGCGCCGCGGAAGGCTTCGACGTTCACCAGGATGTCGTCGTGGGGCGAGGGCTTGCCCTCTTTGAGCATCGGCAGGATGTTCACGCCATCGAGGGGTTTACTGGCGGGGTTCGGCGCCGCGCCAGCCAAGGCCAGGACGGTGGGCATGACATCCACCATGTGCAGCGGCTCATTCACCACGGCGGGCTTCAGGGTGCCGGGCCAATTAAAGATCGTCGGCACGCGTACACCACCTTCGTAGAGGCTGCCTTTGCCTCCCCGCAGGTTGCCGTTGCTCGCCGGCAGGGAGCCTTCTTTCACGCCGCTTTCGGCCCGCTCTGCGGGGGAATGGGCGCCGCTGGCAATCACGGCGCTGCGGGGGCCACCGTTATCGCTGGCGAAGATGATAAGGTTGTTTTCGCGCATCCCCCGTTTGTCGAGGGCGGCGACGAT
>JAPLIF010000033.1 GCA_026389255.1 Cyanobacteriota bacterium | reverse complement strand
TCGGATCGGTCGGTCACATCACTGCTGTGGTGCATCGACTGGGGGCAGTAAGCGCAATCTTCTTCGCAACCGCCTGTTTTGACGCTGAGTAGGGAAGCCAGCTGCACCTCGTATCCGGGATTGGCCAGGCGATGGACCGACTGGGCCTGCCAGATCAGGTCGACCAACGGCAGGTCAAGCAGGGCCTGAATCTCAGGCGTGGTCCAATCGTGGCGCAGCATCATCGATTTCCCTGGACGCCCCCAAAGCGGCGGTGACGACCCTGGTACTCAAGCAGGGCCTTGAGCAGGGCCTCCTCATCAAAATCGGGCCACAGCACCTCGGTGATGTACAGCTCGGCGTAGGCCAGTTGCCACAGCAAGAAATTGCTGATTCGTTGTTCGCCACTGGTGCGGATCAGCAGATCGGGGTCCGCCTGGCCGGCGGTGAGCAATTCGGCGGCAAAGGCCTCCTCATCGATGGCATCCGCCGTTAGCTGGCCCGCGACCACTTGTTCCGCCAGGCGCCGGGCCGCCCGCACCAGCTCCCGCCGGCCGCCATAGTTTGTGCAGACGTTGAACTGAATGCCGGTGTTGCTGGCGGTGCGGTGGGTGGCCTCATCAATCTGTTGGCGCAGACTTGACGGCAGTTGCTCCAGATCGCCGAGAAAACGAATCCGCACCTGTTCCCGTTCGAGGGCTTCCAGTTCCCGCGCCAGCACCCTTTCAAAAAGGGTCATCAAGAAGGTGACCTCCTCGCCTGGTCGGGTCCAGTTCTCGGTGGAGAAGGCATAGGCGGTCAGGGCTCCGATCCCCCAATCGCTGCAAAGCCGCAGGGTGCGTTTGAGGGCTTCCACTCCGGCCCGGTGGCCCATGACCCGGGGCAGGCCGCGCTGACGGGCCCATCGGCCATTGACATCCATGATCAAGGCGACGTGGGCGGGCAGCCTCTTGGGATCCAGACCGGCGGGCAAGGGCCGTCTCTGGGGGGAAAAGGCTGTCGCCAGGGCGCGACTCATCCGCGGTTATCCGGCGTGTCCTGGATCACGCTACGCCCACTTGGAACGGAGGCCACCGCTTCGGTGAGCAGATCCTGCAGGCGACTGCTGGTGATCGGCCGCTCCAGGCGGCCTAGGCGCGCCAGGGAAAGGGTGCCGGTCTCTTCGGAAACCACCACACAAAGACAGTGCTCATGGCGCTCGGTGAGGCCGAGGGCCGCCAGGTGGCGGGTGCCGTAACGGTGAATGCCCTGGCGCGAAAGGGGCAGGATGACCCCGGCGGCGATGATGCGATTTTTCTGGACCAGGACCGCCCCATCGTGCAGGGGGGTATCGGCGGCAAACAGATTGAGCAGCAGATCGACCGAGAGCTTGGCGTCGAGGGGGATGCCGGGGTTGAGGAAATCCTCGGGGCGTAAATCGCTGCCCAGGTCAAGAACCACCAGGGCCCCCCTGCGGGACTGGGACAGCCGTCCGGCCGCCTCTGTGATCACATGGACCGATCCGGAAACCAATTGGTCCCGGCTGCGGTCCGCCCAGAGCACACCCAAACGCCCGGTGCCCAGCAATTCCATCAGCCGGCGTAATTCGCCTTGCCAGAGAATGGCCAGGGCCAAACTGCAGGCTAGGACCAAGGCATCCAGCAATTTGCTGGTCAGGGGCAAAGGGACGAACCGTTGGATCAGCCAGGCCAACGAGACCAGGAACAGATAGCCGCGCAGCAGCCAA
>JAPLIF010000142.1 GCA_026389255.1 Cyanobacteriota bacterium | reverse complement strand
CAGGGTCCAGCGGCGGACCCAGACACAATCGGAGAAATCGTCGAAATTGACCACCTGGTAGGTAGTGCCTGGTTTTTGGCTGATGCTGATCAGGTCTCCGGGCCGAAACGTCATGTTACACAAGTTCAATTTTTGTTACTTAAGCACCTTCCGGAAGGGCAATGAGTATTGATGCTCAATCGCTGACTGCCTTCGGCCAGGGAGCCGGTTGCCAGGGAGGCCCTTGCCAACCTGCGACAAACGCAATAGGCCGGCCGCAGGGACCGATCGTCCCCTGGGCCAATACCTTTTTGGGGCAGCCAACGACGTCAGTCGCCACCGAGGGACAACATCGCCTGATCAATCCGCTGACCCTCGGCATTCCAGCCTTCGATCCGCAATTTTTTGGCCCCAAAGTTGAGCTGGGCAAAGCTGTATTGGCTGGTGGCGTAGGCGGTGTTCTCGTTGGGCAGCACTGCCCGAAGGTTGGCGCCGCCGCCGCCCACCGTCAGATAGGTGGTGCCATGGATGCGCTGGGTGCGCTCGTAGTTATGGTCATGGCCGTTGATATAAAGCTGTACTCCATGGCGCTTGAACAATGGCGCCAGGCGGGCAATACCCGCCGCATCGTCGCCGTAAAAACCCGCCGTGTAGAGGGGGTGGTGGCCCACCACCACTTTCCAGGGGGCCGTGCTGCGGGCCAGGGCTGCCTTGAGCCAGGGCAGTTGGTGCTGCCAGGCGGCATTGACGTTGGTGTCCAGCAGGAAGAACTCCACGGGCCCGCGCCGCAGGCTGTACCAGCGGCCCCCCATGCCAAAGGCCGGATAGGCCACCTGGCCCTCGCCATTGCGGGTGCGGATGTCGTGGTTGCCCAGTACCGCAACGAAGGGCACTTTGTCGGCCAGCAATTCCTGATAGGGCTTAACGAAGGCCTGATCCAACTTGGCCGGATCACCGTCGGGGTAGACGTTGTCGCCCGCCAGCACCACCAGATCCACCGGCTGGCGCCGGTTCACCAAGGCCATCTGCTGGCCCACCGCCCTCTGGTGTTTGTTGCCGCTGCCCGTATCCGCCACCGCCAAGACATGCAAGCTGGCGCCGCCGCCGACGGGAGTCGCCAGGGCTGGGCCCAGCCGCGGCCTAGCCAAGCCCACTCCGACAACAGCAGAGGCCACCAGGATCAGCCGCAGCAAGCCCCGACGATGGCTGGTATGCCGATGGTGATCGTGGCCACGGGCTGGGGGGGATTTCACAGGGCGCTGGCGTCCAACTGCTGCAGCCGTTGCAGTTCGGCCAGCACCTCCTGGCCATGGCCCAGGGGCCGCACCCCCACCCAGCGGGCCCGCAGTTGGCCCTTGGGGTCGATCAAAAAGCTGTGGCGCTGCGAGTAGGGCGCCAGCCAGGAGCCATAGTCGCGACTGACGCTGCCCCCAGGATCGGAGAGCAGGGGATAGGCCAGCCCTTCGGCGGCACAGAAAGAAAGATGGGCTTCGGCATCATCGGCGCTGATGCCCACCACTTCGGCGCCAAATCGGTGGAAATCACCTAGGGCCGCCTGAAAGGATCGGGCCTCGAGGGTGCAGCCGCTGGTGAAATCCTTGGGATAGAAATAAAGAACCAGCCAGCGGCCCTGAAAGTCTGAGGATCGCAAACGCACCTTGATGGCATCGGTGTCGCCCTTGACGGATCGGCGCCCCTGGGGCGGTGCCACACCCTCGAGATCAAAGACCGGGGCCTGCTTATCGAGATCAGGCAACACGCCACCCAAGGCATTGGCCGGAGCCACACTCCCCAGGCCAGCAAAAGGCCAAAGGGAAGGGAAGAACCAGCCAGGGACAGCCACTGTCGGCGGCGCATCAAAGGTTTCCCCAATGGGGTGGGATGGACTTCAGAAGCGGCGCAGATCCACGCCCAGTTCCTTAGCAAAGCGACCGAGGCCGAGTTTCTGGATGGTGCGCAGGGCCTTGGTGGAGACCCGCAGGTTGACGAAGCGGTTGCCCTCGGCCCACCAGAGGCGGCGATATTGCAGATTCACCTGCTGCAACTTCTTGGTGCGCACATGGGAGTGGCTGACGGCCATGCCGTTGTTGGCACGCTTACCGGTGAGTTCACAGACGCGGGACATGACAGGGGAGAACGGCTAAGGCCCGGAAAGGCCAAGAATGGTTGACATTACCAAAGGGAAAGGCACTCCCCTAGAGCGTGCGCTGCATCAGTTGGCCCATGAGGCTGGTGCCCCGTTGCTGGAAGCCAGCCAGATCTTCCGGAGCCAGTCCGCCCACCGCCAGACGGGCCATGTCATAGACGTGGCGGCCCAGGTCGTTGGCCAGTTGCTGGCTGGGGGATCCGCCCGGGCCCGCACCGGTGGTCAACACCGCCCCCCGAGAAAGCTTCAGCAACCCATCCACCAAGGGGTGACGACGGTTCACCAGCAGAACGTGGTGGTCCGGCAGGCCCGGCAGGCGTTGCTCCATCAGGGCTCCCATGTCGTTGAGGCGGCGCATCTGCTCGGGCAGCAGGATTAGGGCCGCTGGAGCCTCATCGCCCTTGAGGGACTGCACCTGGATGGTGATGCGGTCGTCGGCGAGGGCCTGCTTGAACAGATCGCGCAGGGTGTCGTTGTTGTCCTTGCCCTCAGCATCGATGAGGCCGCTTTCACTGTCCTGCAGGCTGGCGTCCAGCTCGGCATCGACCCGCTGGAAGCGCAGCTCGCCATGGCGGGATTCCAGCCAGGGCAAAAATTGGGTGTCAATGAAGCTGTCGGCCAGGAGCACTTCGGCGCCCTGGCTTTTCCACAACGCCAAGGCCCCCGCCTGGCCCGCCTCATCGGTGCAATACAGGATGCGGTTGGCGTTGTCGGCCCCCAACCGTGCCCGATACCCCGCCAGGGTGGTGTAGGACTTGTCGCCCCAGGCGATCGGATCGGCATGGGCCTCGACGGGGGGGCCATCACCCTCGGCGCTGTCCGGGGCGTTGTCGGCCGCAATCGGGGCAGGGGCGCTGGTGCCGAACAACACCTGGTCGCCCACCTGGTCGGCGAACTTGTCGTCCTCCATCGCACCGATCTTGATGAAGGGAGCGATGGCGTCCCAGATCTCGGCGTAACGGGCCGGCTCCTGGCGGTACAGCTCCTTGAGCCGATCCCCCACCTTGCGGGCCACGAAGCCGCCGATGGAGCGCACCCGCCGGTCGGTTTGCAGGGCGCTGCGGCTGACGTTGAGGGGGATATCGGGGGAATCGATGACGCCGCGCAGGGGCAGCAGATAGCGGGGCACCACCTCCTTGATCGAGTCGCTAACGAAAACCTGGCTGCAATAAAGCCGGATCTCACCCTTTTCCCAATCGGCGCGGGCGCCCAGGCGTGGGAAATAAAGAATGCCCTGCAGGGTGTAGGGATAATCGGTATTGAGATGCACCCAGAAGAGAGGGTCTCCCTGGAAGGGATAAAGATAGCGATAGAACTCAATATAATCATCTTTGGTCAGCTCCCGAGCACTCTTGCGCCAGGGCGCTTCCCGTTTGTTGATCGTTTCGCCATCCAATTCCACCGCCACCGGCAGGAAGTCGCAGTAGGTGGTGATGAGGCTGCGAATCCGGGCCGGCTCGATATATTCGAGTTCTTCTTCCTGCAGGTGCAGCACCACATCGGTACCCGGCTCGCTGCGCTCGGCCCCCTCCAGGCTGAAGTTGGGGGATCCATCACAACTCCAGCGCACCGCCTCGGAACCTGGCCTGCCGCTGAGGCTAATCAGATCCACCTGGCGAGCAACCATGAAGCTGGAATAGAAACCGAGGCCGAAATGACCGATGATGGCGTCGGTTTCACGCTTGTACTTTTCCAGAAATTCTTCGGCGCTGGAAAAGGCCACCTGATTGATATAGCGCTTCACCTCATCGGCCGTCATGCCAATGCCGTTATCACTAATCGTCAGCGTTTTGGCCTCACGATCGATGCGGATGCGGATTTTTCCCTCCTCGCCTTCGCTGCAATCGCCCGCCATGGCCGCCATGCGCCGCTTGCTGATGGCATCGACGCCATTGCTGACCAGCTCCCGTAGAAAAACCTCATGGCCTGAATAAACAGCCTTCTTGATGATCGGAAAGATGTTCTCGGTGTGGATCTGAATCTGACCCTGTTCGCTCTGGAGCACTGTGCGTTGGTTACGGCTTCAGCCCACTCTGCAACAGGGGTATGGGGCTTGGCCAAGTCGGGGTTTCCACCCTTTCGTCGGGGCCGCAACCGGCGCTGGAGCCACAAAAGCCCCAAAGCCAGTGGCTGTAGGGATGGTGGCCTTGGGGATCAAGTGGGGGTGCGCTGCAATTCCGGCCGCTCCTCGGGCAGGATCGCCTCGGCCACCGGGCACACCTGCAGGCAGATGCCGCAATCGATGCAAATGTCAGCGTCGATCCAGTAGAAGGCCGTCCCCTTGCGATTGGCCCCCTGACCGGGATGGATGCAGGCCACCGGGCAGGCATCCACGCAATCGGCCACCCCCTCGCAGATGTCGGTGACGATGGTGTGGGCCATGGCGGCGCGGCTCGAAGCTGGGCGGATCCTAAGGAGAGGCCGTCAGGTATAGGGCACCGCGGCAGCCCCGCTCGGTGGCGATGCGCTCGGCCTCGGCGCCATCGGCGCACACCTGGTGACAGAGTTCGGCCGCTTCTCCCCGGCCATGGCATTCGACCAGTCGCTCCAGGGCCAGGGGCAGGTCCTGGGCCCTGGCCACCGCCACCAGCCAGGGGCCGGCGGGGGCGGTGGGGCCGGCGGTGGTCTGCAGCAACTCGCGAATCGCCTCAATATCAAAGCCAAAGCCCGTACCCGCCCCCTGGAAGGGGTCGGTGCAGAACCGCCGCACCAGACCGTCGTAACGGCCCCCGCTGGCGATGGCCACCGGGGCCTCGCCGCCCTGGCAGACGAGCTTCAGCACCAGGCCGTCATAGAGATCGAAATGGGGCTGAAAGCTGGGATCCAGCTGTAACCGCAGACCCATGCCTGCGGCGGTGGGCCCGACACTGGCCAAGGTGGCGGACAGGCTGGCAATCAGGGGTACCGGCCCCAACCATTGCTCGATCTGATACAGCACAGTACTGGGTTCACCCCGCAGCCGCAGCAGGGTCTGCAGGCGGCTGCGCTGGGCCTCCGGCACCGCCAACGCTTCGATGGCCAGGGGGTCATAGCCGGTGAGGGCCCGGCGGGCCAGCGGCCTTTGATCACTGGCCAGCTCCTCCAGCAGGGCCCCCAACAGGCCGTGGTGCCCCACCAGCAAGGTGGGGCGATGGCCCTCCTGCAGGCCCAGGGTGGCCGCCGATGCCAGCAACAGGTGAATCAGCTCGGTGTCCGCTGCGGCCGAGGCGTCCCCCAGGAGCTCCACACCGCTTTGCAGCCGCTCGGTGATGCGCAGACCGCCGCCGTCATCGATACTGCTGCGGAAGGTCGTGCCGGTGGCCCAGAGCCGCAGGGGGCGGGGGCGGTGGCGCAGGCGCGTGCTGGCTGCCCTGGCGATCGAGGCCGTCAGCTCGGGCCGCAGGCCCAGGGGTTGGTCTGCCACCAGACGCACCAGTTCCCGGTCGCTGATCGCGCCGCCGGCCTCCAGGGTCTCGAGGGTTTCGATCGTGGGTGGTGTGACCTCCTCGTAACCCCAGAGGCGATAAACCTGGGCCAGGAGATCGCAGAGACGGCGGTTGCTCTCCACATCGCGGGGATGGAGATCACGGGCGCCCGCGGCGGGTTGCAATGCCATGGGCTCAGTTCTAGAGGGGGGAGTCCAATTCGGGGGCGCCATAACTGGAGCCGTTCAGGGGGCGACAGGTGGCCAGGGCTGCCAGCATGGGCTGTTGCAGGCCGGGGGCACAGGCCACCACCCGCCCCCTGGCCAGGTCCAGGGGTTCTCCCCCATAGCCACTGACCGCGCCACCGGCCTGTTCCACCAGCACCACACCGGCGGCCAGATCCCAGGGCTGCAGGCCCCGCTCCCAGTAACCGTCGACGCGGCCCGAGGCCACAAAGGCCAGGTCGACGGAGGCGGCACCGGCCCGGCGCACCCCATGGCTGTGGTGGGTGAAATGGGCGAATTCGGCGTAGTTGTTGTCGAGGCGGTTGATGTGGTCGTAGGCGAAGCCGGTGGCCAGCAGGGCGTCCTCCAACTTTTGGCAGCCAGTCACCTGCAGGCGGGTGTCGTTGCACCAGGCCCCCAGGCCCGGGGCCGCCCAGAAGAGTTCATCGCTCATCGGCAGGGCGATGGCGCCCAGGAGCGGCTTTTCCTGCCAGGTAAGACCCACGGAGGTGGCGAAAAAAGGAAACCCATGGGCGTAGTTGGTGGTGCCATCAAGGGGATCCACACACCACTCCAGGGGACCTTCCCCGGCCAGCCGGCCCCCTTCCTCGGCCAGGACCGGCACCTTGGGGGTCTCCTGCAGCAACACCGCCAGGACGGCGGCCTCAGCGGCCAGGTCGGCTTCGGTCACCAGATTGCCGGCGAGGCCCTTGGCCCGCACCGATTG
>JAPLIF010000099.1 GCA_026389255.1 Cyanobacteriota bacterium | reverse complement strand
GCCCGGCTGGGGATCGACCAAGGCCCCCAAGCTGCGTACCTGTTGCAGCAAGTTGCCATGGCTGAGGGGCACCCCTTTCGGTTCGCCGGTGGTGCCCGAGGTGTAAAGCAAAGGGGCCATGCGTTCTGGGCCGCCGCTGGGCGCCGGGGGCACGGTTGCGGCGGCACCCTGGGCCAGAAAGGCCTCCCAGCTGAGGCAAGGCAGGTCGCCCGCACCGGCAGCGGCGGGGGCTTCCCCCTCCAGCAGCACCACGAACCGCAGCCGCTGGCAGGCCTCGCCATCCAGCCCCAGCCGGGCCAGAAGGGCCGGCGATTCGACCACCAACCCCACCGCGCCCGAATCGGCCAAGATGTAACGCAGTTCTTCGACAGGGGCACCACTGCCCCGCACCGCGTCGGCCCCGCCGCAGCGCATCAGCCCCTGGTCCGCCACCAACCATCGGGGTCCGTTTTCGGCGAACAGCGCCACCACCTCCCCGGCGCCCACCCCCAGGGCCGCAAAGCCGGCGGCGGCCTGGTCGATGCGTTGGCGCAGGGCGCTGAAACTGAGGCTTTCCTTCTCGTTGGCATGGGGGGCCACCAGGGCCACGGCAGCGCCGTACTGGCGCTCCAGTTCGGGCCAGAGCTGATCAAGCCCCTGGAGTGCGCTCCAGTCATGGCGGCGGGCCAGGGCCAGCCCATCTTGGGCCGAACGCGACCAGTGGATCTCGGCGGGCAACGCCATCAGCAAGGGGCGACGTGCCCAATGGTTACCACCCCGGCAGCCATTCCGCCGGCTGCGGGGGACGAAGCGTCAGGTTGAAATGACGGCCAAAGGCCGCAATCAATGGGGCGCGCAGCATCTGGGGGGTGAGCTCAGGTCGCCAATCGCAAAGCCTGCCCACAGGTCGATCCGCCAGACCGCAGGGCACGATCGCACCAAAGGACTGCAGCGAACAGGAAACGTTGAGGGCCAGGCCGTGCTGGCTGATCCAGCGCTTGGCCCCCACGCCGATCGCCGCCACCTTGCGGCCCTCCAGCCAGACCCCCGTGAGGCCCGTAGAGCGCTCGGCCGCCAACCCGTAGCCCCCAAGCAGGTCGATCACCACCGCTTCCAGGGCCCGGAGGTAGCCATGCAGATCGGCGCCATGGCGGCGCAGATCGAGGATGGGGTAAAGCACCAGCTGGCCAGGACCATGGTGGGTGACTTCGCCGCCGCGGTCGATGCGAAACAGGGGCAACGGCGGCGCCTCGACATCAAAGCCGAGGTGCTCCAGGCTGGCCCCCCGGCCCATGGTGTAACAGGGTTCGTGCTCCAGCACGATCAGGGCTTCGGGGCCGCTGGGGGCCTCCAGCAGGCGCTGTTGCAGCCGCCGCTGCCAATCCCAGGCCCGGGCAAAGGGCACCGGCGCCGGGGCTTCAAAAAGGATTGCGGATCGTTTCGTGGCCATCACCCCTTTTCCTAGCCTGATAGAGCACGAAGCGCCCTGCGATTCGATGAAGCTTCTGATCCACGGCCGGAATCTCGAGATCACAGCCGCCATCCGCGAGTACACCGAAGCCAAACTGACCCGGGCGATCCATCATTTTGAATCGCTGGTCAAGGAGGCGGATGTGCACCTCTCCGTGGCCCGCAATCCCCGGGTCCCCCAGCAAACGGCCGAAGTCACCATCTATGCCAATGGCGTCGTGGTGCGCGCCCAGGAACGCAGCGAAAACCTTTACGCCAGCATCGACATGGTGGCCAGCAAACTGGCCCGCCAGCTCACCCGCTACAAGGACCGGATCCAGGCCCGGGACCATGGCAGCACCCCGCGAGGCGCCATCCATCTCGGCGAGGTACCCGCCAGCGACCAGGACATCCCCAGCACGGCCACCCTGGTGGAGGGCAAGGAGGCGGCCCTGCCCCAGCGGGGGGTCCGCCGCAAATATTTTGAGATGCCCCGCATGTTCCTGGACGAGGCCCTGCATCAGCTTGACCTGATCGACCACGATTTTTATGTCTTTCGCGATGCAGCCAATGGCGACATCCAGGTGGTGTATCACCGCAACCACGGCGGTTTCGGCGTGATCCAGGCCAAAGGAGCGTGAGCCGCGACCTTCCCGACCTGGCCCCCTTGATCGATCACGCCCTGCTGGATCCCCACCAGGGCCATGACGCCATCCTGCGCTGCTGTGATGAAGCCCGCCATTTCGGCTTTGCGGGGGTCTGCCTGGGCTCCCGTTGGATGGCCCTGGCCCGGGAACGACTGCCGATGGGGGGGCCGGTGCGGCTGATTTCGGTGGTGGGCTTTCCCTTTGGGGCCATCCCCGCCGCCGTGAAGCGGGTCGAAGCCGAGGCCGCCGCCGAGGCCGGCGCCGACGAACTGGATGTGGTGCCGGACTTCGGCGCCCTGGCCGATCGGGACAGCCGCCTGCTGCTGGACGACCTGGCGGCGATCACCAGCCTGGGGCTGCCGGTCAAGGTGATTGTGGAGAGCGGCCGGCTGGAGGCCGAAGCCCTCGAACTGTTGGTGGAAGTCAGCCTGGATGCCGGGGTCCGCTTCCTCAAGAGCGGCAGTGGGTTCGGTCCCCCCGTCAGCGTCGCCCAGGTGCAGCTTCTGCGGCAACTGGCCCGGGGTCGCGGCGGCATCAAGGCCTCCGGTGGCGTCAACAGCCTGGAACTGGCCCTAGACCTGGTGGAAGCCGGCGCCACCCGCCTGGGCACCAGCCGGGGTGTGGCGCTGATGGAGGCCCTGCGGCGGGGTCCCCAGCGCCAAACTCCTGGACCCGAAGGGCTTTTGGCTTAGAACCACCGTGGCCGATCGCACCTTGGAGGGCCTGGCCCTGATCAGCCGCCCCCTAGGCGAAAACGATCGGCTGTTGACCCTGCTGAGTGAAGCCGAAGGCTTGACCCGTTTGGCGGTGCCTGGCGCCCGGCGCCCCCGCAGCAGCCTGGCCGCTGCCGTGCCTTTTGCCCTGCTGCAGCTTCAGGTGGGGGGCGGTCGGGGCCTGCAGCGGGTGCGGCAGCTCCGGGTCTTGCGGCACTACGGCCATCTGGGGCAACGGCTCGAAACGCTGGCGGCCGCCCAGGCCCTCGTGGAGCTGTGCCTGGTGCTGGTGACCGAAACAGCGGCCCCTGGCGTTCTCGCAGATCTCCTTTTGCAGCTTGGGCGGCTCGAAGCCGTGGTGAAAGAGCGCAGCCACCGCTGCGAAGCGCTGGCCATTGCCTTGCAAGGCAGTGTGCACCTGCTGGCTTTGGGCGGGTTTGCCCTGCCGCTACAGCACTGTGCCCGCAGCGGTGATCGCCTCGATCCCCCCGTTGGCAACTGGGAATGGCGCTGCAGCCTGATCCCCAGCGAGGGCCTGGTGATCGGGGCCCAGGCGGGGGCCCGGGTGGTGCTCAATGCCTCCGAGCTGGCCCTGTTGCAGCGGCTGCCCCGGCCCCAGCCACCGCGCCGTCGCGATGGCGGCCTGATGGGACCCGAAACGGTGTGGCTCCATCTCCTCGACCTGGTGGAGGCCTGGTGTGGTGAACACCTCGGCCGGCGCCCCCGCGCCTTCAGACTGCTACGCACCGGCTTCGAATCCGTGCCCCTGCCCATGCCGGAAAATTCATGACCACGGATCCGGATAAAACAGCACAGGGGTTGGCTGGCGTGCTGAGCCAGGAGGGCTTTCGTCGGCTCTGGATCGGCCAGATCTTCTCCCAGCTCGGGGACAAGTTCTACATCGTGTTGATGGTGTTTCTGATCGCCCAGTACTGGGTGACGGACACCCCCCAGGCGGATTCCGCCCTGGCGGAGGCGGCCGCGGCCATGCGCATCAATCTCGAATCCCGGGCCCAGGTCATCACCCTGTTAGCCACGGGGATCTACGTGGCGAACACCGTGCCCGCCATGCTGCTGGGAACCGTGGCGGGGGTTTGGGCCGACCGCTGGCCCAAGCGCTCGGTCATGGTGATCTCCAACGCCGCCAGGGCGGTGCTGGTCTTGCTGGCGCCCCTGGCCCTGCTGCCGGGTCCGGTGTGGCTGGGCCTGAGCTGGGGCTACTGGGCCCTCGTCGGCATGACCTTTCTGGAATCGGTCCTCACCCAGTTTTTCGCCCCGGCGGAACAGGCCGCCATTCCGTTGTTGGTGGAAGGCCACCAGCTGTTTGCGGCCAACTCCCTGTACCAGACCACCAGCATGGCCGCCACCATCGTCGGCTTCGCGGTAGGGGATCCGGTGCTGCGCTTGCTGCATCGGCTATTGGCTTCGGTGGGCCTGCGCCACGGCGAATTCGTGCTGTTGCCCCTCTGCTACGGACTCGCAGCCCTCGTGCTCATGGGCATCACCCTGCGTGAACCGCCCCGCCAACCCCGCAGCGCCACCGTCTGGCAGGAAATCGGCGAAGGACTTCAGGTCCTGCGGGAGCGAACCAGCGTGCGGTCGGCGATGCTGCAGCTGGTGCTGCTCTACAGCCTGCTGGCGGCCCTCTACGTGCTGGCCATCAGCCTGGCGGCCGCCATCAGCCAGCTGGGGCCCACCCGGTTTGGCACCCTGCTGGCCATGAGCGGCCTGGGTCTGGCCCTGGGGGCCCTGGCGATGGCCCAACTGGGCGACCGATTCAGCCGCAGGCTCCTGGCCTGCACGGGGCTGGGCACCATTGCGGCCTCCCTGGTCCTGCTGGGTCAGTTCCGGGGCCACCTGGTGATCACCCTGGTCCTCTGCGCCGTTCTTGGCGTGGGCTCAGCCTTACTGGCGATCCCCGCCCAGACCACGATCCAGGAAGACACCCCCGAAGATCAGAGGGGCAAGGTATTCGGGCTGCAAAACAACCTCATCAACATCGCCCTCAGCCTGCCCCTCGCCCTGGCCGGTACGGTGGTTTCCCGATACGGTCTATTGCCAGTGCTCTGGGGGCTTGCAGCCCTGGCGGCCCTCGCCGCCCTTAGCGAACAGCCCTGGCGTGGCTGCTAGCTTGAAAGGCTGAACGCATCGCATCGGTGTCGCACATTGCCTGGTTGGGCAAGAAATCCCCGTTTTGCGGCAACGTCACCTACGGATTGAGCACGACGGAAGCCCTGCGGCGCAGGGGCCATTCCGTCAGTTTCATCCATTTCGACACCCCGCCCGCCGGACTGGGACGCCCCGACACCGACGAGAGCGAAAGCCCCGAAGTTGTCACCCTGCCCTACCTGGTGAAGTCCCAGGTTTACACCATTCCCTCACCGGGGGCCCAGCGGGAATTAAGGGAATCGCTGGAGCGGCTGCGGCCGGATCTGGTCCACGCCAGCCTTACCCTCTCCCCCCTGGATTTCCGGCTGCCCGATCTTTGTCAGCAGCTGGGATTGCCCCTAGTGGCCACCTTCCATCCAGCCTTCGATGCGGCGCTGCGCAATCTCACCGCCGGCACCCAGCAGCTCACTTATCAGCTCTATGCCCCCTCCCTGGCCCGTTTCGATCGGGTCATCGTGTTCTCCGCGTTGCAGGCCGATCTGCTGGAACGGCTCGGGGTCCGGCGCGAGCGACTGGCCATCATTCCCAATGGCGTGGATACGAACCTGTGGACCCCCGCACCCGACCTCGACTCGCCGACCCTGGCGGAACTGCGCCACCAGTTTGAGGGGCGCCGGGTCTTTCTCTATATGGGTCGCCTCTCCACCGAAAAAAACGTCGAGGCCCTGCTGCGGGCCTGGCGGCTGGTGCGTCCCGAGGGGTGTGTCCTCCTGATCGTCGGAGATGGCCCCCTGCGGGGGCTGATCCAATCCCAGACCGAAAACGATGTGATCTTTTGGGGCTACGAATCCAGCCTGGCCCGGCGGGTCGCCCTGCTGCAGCTGGCGGAAGTCTTTCTGCTGCCCTCCCTGGTGGAGGGGCTCTCCTTGGCCCTGCTCGAGGCCATGGCCAGCGGCACCGCCTGCGTCGCCACCGATGCCGGTGCCGACGGCGAGGTGCTGCAGGGGGGTGCCGGCATTGTGATCAGCACCCAGGGGGTCACCACCCAACTGCGCACCCTATTGCCGGTCCTCCGGGATCAACCGGTGCTAACCGCCGAACTGGGGGTGCGAGCGCGGGCCCGGGTCCAGGAGCGCTACACCCTGGAGAGCAACATTGACGCCCTTGAAAAGCTTTACGCCGAGCTGACGCTCCAGCCCATTGCCGCCTGAGTCCTTGACGAAGTCCGTGCTTCGGCAAAATTAATAGCGCTCCGACGCCGGAGCCCGCCAGGTGAGGGCCACCCCGGTGGCCCGCAG
>JAPLIF010000050.1 GCA_026389255.1 Cyanobacteriota bacterium | reverse complement strand
TATCTATCAGAGAAAATAGGTTACTGGCGCTATATCGCCATCTACCGCCATCTCGAAAAACACCCCGAAAGCAAAATCTTCCCGATTTTTAATTTCTTTGAAAACTGGTGTCAGGACGAAAATCGCCACGGCGACTTTTTTGACGCCCTGATGAAGTCCCAGCCCAAAACCGTCAATGGCCTGGCTTCCCGTCTCTGGTGTCGCTTCTTCCTGCTGGCCGTGTTCGCCACCATGTACGTAAGGGACGTGGCCCGCAAGGAGTTTTACGAAGCCCTGGGCCTGGATGCCCGCCAATACGACAAGTACGTCATCGAAAAAACCAACGAGACTTCGGCCCGCATCTTTCCCGTGGTCCTCGCTGTCGACAAACCCGAATTCTGGCGCCGACTTGAGCACCTGGTCGACAACAATGAGGCCCTCGGCAAGGTGGCGGCCAGCGGCGGCCCGGCCCCCCTCCAAGCCCTGCGCAAGTTGCCCCACTGGGCGGCCAATGGCTACCAAATGGTCCGCCTCTTCCTGATGGCCCCGATCCGTAGCGACCGGTTCCAGCCGGCCGTCCGCTGAGCCCCGCTGTGGTCCAATCCCTCCCTGCCCTGCGGCCCAACGACAGCCTCGCCAACCCCGATTGGCGCCCCCGCCTCGAATCCCTTCTGGCCCAAGGGGTCGCCGCCGGGGCGGACCTGGTTGAGGTGTTTCTGGAGCGCACCGATGCCCTCGGCGTCCTGGCCGAACAGGACACCATCACCAGCGTCAGTCCCTCCTTCGGCATGGGGGCAGGCCTGAGGGTGTTCCGGGGTCGCTACGACGGCTTCGTGTCCACCAATGACCTCAGCGAATCCGGTCTGCTGACGGCCCTTGACCAGGCGCTGGGCATGCTCGGTTTGCTGCGCACCAGTCACTCCCTGACCGCCTACGCAGGGCTTCCGCCCCTGGTGGACCATGGGATCGCCAAGGGCGATTGGCTCGGCCAGTGCCCCAACCTGCAGGAGGCCACCACCCGCCTTCTGGAGGCCACCGACCATCTCAGTCAGCTTGGACAACACCTCCAGGTGCGCCGCGGCAGCTATGCCCGCAACTGGCAGGACGTGTTGGTGGTGGCCAGCGACGGCACCCATGCCCACGACATCCGCTTACACCAGTCCCTGGGTCTCAATGTGTTGGCCGCCGATGGCGACCATCGCGCCAGCCTGGGGCGCCGCTACGGCTCCCATGGCCGTCCCGATGAGCTGCGGCAATGGCAGGCCGAGGAGTCCGCTCGGGATCTCTGTGACAGCGCCGCCACCATGCTGCGGGCCGATTATGTGGAAGCGGGCCAGTTTCCGGTGGTGCTGGCGAACCGTTTTGGCGGCGTCATTTTCCACGAAGCCTGCGGCCATCTGCTCGAAACCACCCAGATCGAACGGGGTACCACCCCCTTTGCCGACGAACTGGACCAGGAAATTGCCCACCCCGCTGTCACCGCCATCGACGAGGGCCTCACCGATGGGGCCTTCGGTTCCCTGGCGATGGACGATGAGGGGATGGCGCCCCAGCGCACCGTGCTGATCGAAAACGGCATCCTGCGCCGTTTCCTCAGCGACCGGGCCGGGGAGATTCGCACGGGCCACGGGCGCACCGGCAGCGGCCGTCGCCAGAGTCACGCCTTCGCCGCGGCCAGCCGCATGCGCAACACCTACATCGCCGCCGGCCCCCATACCCCCGACGCCCTGATCGCCTCCATTGACAAGGGCCTTTACTGCAAGTCCATGGGGGGGGGCAGCGTTGGACCGACGGGCCAGTTCAACTTTGCCGTGGAAGAGGGCTTCCTGATCGAGAACGGCCAGCTCACCAAACCGGTCAAAGGGGCCACCCTGATCGGGGAGGCCAAGGAAGTCATGCCCCGCATCTCCATGTGTGCCAACGATCTGGAACTGGCCGCAGGCTTCTGTGGGTCGGTGAGCGGCAGTATTTTCGTCACCGTCGGCCAGCCCCACATCAAGGTCGACACCATCACGGTGGGGGGGCGTTGAGGATGGCCTCCGACACCACCCGAACCGACTTTCCCGCCTCCCTCGATGGGGGGTCCTTGCGCCAGCGCCTGGAGTCCCTAGCCCGGGACGAAGGCGTCGGCCGCTGGGACCTGGGTGCGGGCTGCAGCACCGACACCTCGGTGCAGGTGGACCGGGGCGAAGCCAAGCAGATGAAAGGGGCCCAACGCAGCGCCATCACCTTGCGGGTCTGGAACGGGGCTGGGTTTGTGGGCATCACCTCCACCTCCGATCTTTCCGATTCGGGCCTGGCCCGGGCCATGGCCGGTGCCCGGGCCGCCAGTGACTTCGGCAACCCCGATGACGTGCCGGCCTTCTCACCCTTGGCCACGGCCCCCCTACCGCCCCTCGATCAACCGCTGCAGGAGACGGTCAGCATCCTTGCCTTGCTGGATACCCTCAAGCACGCCGAAGCCGACCTGCTGCAGCGCCATCCGGCTATCGCCACCGTCCCCTACAACGGTCTCAGCCAACGCAGCAGCGAACGTCTCTATCTCAACAGTGACGGGGCTTGCCGCCACCAGGAGCTGACCACCGCCAGCCTCTATCTCTATGCTCGCGCCGAGGAGGCGGGTCGCAAACCCCGCAGCAGTGGCGCCATGCGGGTGGCCTACGGCGCCCAAGACCTCGACGTCGAAGGCTGCGTCGCCGAAGCGGCGGAACGCACCATCTCCCACCTCAACTACGCCCCCATCGACACCGGCCGCTACACCTGTGTCTTTTCGCCAGAGGCCTTTCTCGACCTGATCGGCGCCTTCAGCAGCCTGTTCAATGCCCGGGCCGTGCTGGATGGGGTCAGCCTCAGCAAACGGGAGTCCCTGGGCCAGCCCCTGGCGGTGCCCTTCCTCTCGATCCGCGATAACGGCTTGCATCCGGGCAATGTGGGCGCCTCCCGCTTTGATGGCGAAGGCACCCCCACCCAATGCCTGCCCTTGGTGAGCGAAGGGGTGCTGGTGAATTTTCTCCATTCCGAGGCCACCGCCCGCAGTTTTGGGGTCGCCCCCACTGGCCATGCCGGCCTGGGGGCCAAGGTGTCGGTGGGACCCGACTGGTTTGAGATCGGCCCCAGCGCCGGCATCCCTGGCGGAGCCGAGGGACTGGACCACCTCACGGGCACCGGACCCGGAGTGGGCCCCGAAGGGCTGGTGGTCATCGATTCCCTTTCGGCTCTCCACGCCGGCGTCAAGGCCAGCCAAGGATCCTTTTCCCTGCCGTTTGATGGCTGGTGGATTCACGGCGGCGAAAGTCGCTCGATCGAGGCGGCCACCGTGGCGGGCGACATCCGCACCGTGCTCAACAGCCTGGTGGGTTTTGAAGGCCTCGCCAAACTCACCCCCGGCGGACTCTGTCCCTGGGTGTGGGTGGACGGACTCTCGGTCACGGGTGAGGCCTGACCCCCAGCCTTGAAAATCCTTTACTGGGGCACCCCCGCCTACGCGGTGCCCACCCTGGACGCCCTGCACAGCGCCGGCCACGAGTTGGTGGGGGTCGTCAGTCAACCCGACCGGCGCCGCGGCCGCGGCGGCCAAACCCAGCCCTCGGCGGTCAAGGCCCGGGCCCTCGATCTCGGCCTGCCGGTCTTCACCCCCGAACGCCTGCGCAAGCAACCCGACGTCCAAGCCCAGTTGGCCGCCCTGGGTGCCGAGGTGTTCGTGGTGGTGGCCTACGGCCAGATCCTGCCGGCGTCGGTCCTGGCCATGCCCCCTCTGGGCTGCTGGAACGGCCACGGGTCCCTGCTGCCCCGTTGGCGGGGCGCCGCCCCGATTCAGTGGGCCCTCCTGGATGGTGATGCCCAGACGGGTGTGGGCATCATGGCCATGGAGGAGGGTCTCGATACCGGCGCAGTGCTGCGGGAACGGACGTGGCCGATCGGTCTCAGGGACAACGCCGAAGCGGTGGCCCTGGCCCTGGCCCAGCTCACCGCCACCTTGATGGTGGAGGCCCTGGTGGCCATCGAGGCCGGCGGCCCGGGCCCGGAGCCGGAACGGCTGGTCCGGCTGGGGGTGCATCCCCAGGGCGAGGGGGGCATGACCTACGCCCGCCTGCTGCAACGGGATGATTTCCAGATCCTCTGGAATCGCAGCGCCCTGGAGCTTCACCGCCAGGTGATGGGGCTCTACCCCGGAGCCGTCAGCCACTGGCGCGGCCAACGATTCAAGCTGCTGGAGAGTGAACCCCTGCGGCCCGAGCTGGCCGATCAACTGAGCCCCGAGGCCCGGGCCCTGGTGCACGAGGGGGCCAGCGATGGCAAGCGGGCGCTGCCGGGGCAGGTGGTGGGCCTGGTGACGGGGGTGGGCCTGGTGGTGGCCACGGGCGACGGGGCCTTGCTGGTGCGCCGCGGCCTGTTGGAGGGGCGCCGGATCAGTGGGGGCAGCCTGTTGCTGGACCAGCTCCAGGCTCAGGTGGGTGATCGTTTCGACGTTGATTCGGA
>JAPLIF010000340.1 GCA_026389255.1 Cyanobacteriota bacterium | reverse complement strand
CAATTGGGATTTTATTTCACCGCAGCAGATCTTATTAGGCATTTCGCCGAAACCTTGCTCCACGCTGAAGACCCCCAGGTTGTCATTCTCTTTGATGCCCTCGGTTGGGATTTTAGATCCCTCCTTTGGGCCCTCAAGCTTGCCGCCTGAGGCCCAGGCCCCTTCACTTGGACTGCAGTAGTGCTATTTCACCCATGTCGTTGTCAAGCTAAATGACAATGATTTAAAAGATAGCGCTGCACTGATAGGCTCGATGGGTCAAAGGATTTGTATTTTTAATGTCTGGCGAATTAGTCTCTTTTTTCGAATCGGCCAGTGACGACGAGGATCTAAAAATCAAACTGCGTTCAATCGATTCGGTCGATAATATTTTGCAGGCGGCCTCTCAAAGAGGGTTTACATTCAGTGAGTCTGATTTAATCACTCACTTTGCCTAAACACTCACCCGTTCGAGTGATGATCTGGCGGCCTTCTTGAAATTCCTGCTAGAGAATGGCGAGCTTCAGGAACGCTTGCGGCTGATCAATACCCCTGAGGGAATTGTGGCCGTCGCTTATCAGTTTGGCTATCATTTTACCGCAGCAGATCTGATTAATCATTTCGCTGAGACCCTGCTCCAAGCCGATGACGCCCAGACCGTGATTCTTTTTGATTCTTTTGGTTGGGATTTTGCCTTCATGCCCGGGGTGATTAAGCATGTTCATGCTCCAATCCCCACCAACCTCTGATTGGGCCGCTGACCGGCTCGTTCAGGTTCAGGGGCGGCACCGGGCTCCATAGGATCCTGGCTGTCCCTGCCCTTGCCTGCGTGTCTGCCAGCCCGACCCAGCCCCTTGCCGCCGGCCCCGACCTTCTGGAGTTGCCGGCGGGCGGCTGTTTGCAGGGGCGGGTCCGGGTGCAAGGGGATAAATCCATTTCCCATCGGGCCCTGCTGTTTGGGGCCATTGCCGAGGGCGAAACCCTGATCGAGGGTCTGCTGCCGGCCGAGGATCCCCTCAGCACCGCCGCCTGCCTGCGGGCCATGGGGGTGGAGGTGGGCCCGATCGTGGCGGGTCAACCGGTGCGGGTCCAGGGGGTGGGACTGGACGGCCTGCAGGAACCGGAAACGGTGCTGGATTGCGGCAATTCCGGCACCACCATGCGCCTGATGCTGGGCCTGTTGGTCGGGAGGGCTGGCCGCCATTTTGTCCTCAGCGGCGACGGTTCCCTGCGGCGCCGTCCCATGGCCCGCGTGGCCCTGCCCCTGGCCAAGATGGGGGCCCAGATCCATGGGCGCCAGGGGGGCAATCTGGCGCCCCTGGCGGTGCAGGGCCAGGCTCTTGTCGGTGCCACGATTCGGACGCCGGTGGCCTCGGCCCAGGTCAAAAGTGCCCTGCTTCTGGCCGCCCTGACGGCCGAGGGACCCACCACCGTGATCGAACCGGCCCATTCCCGTGACCACAGCGAACGCATGTTGCGGGCCTTTGGGGCCGACCTTGAGCTGATGGCTGCCGATGGCACTGAGGTGCGCGTCCGCCCTGGCGCCGTGTTGCGCGGCCAGTCGGTGGTGGTGCCGGGGGACATCAGTTCGGCCGCTTTCTGGCTGGTGGCCGCCGCCATCACGCCAGGATCCGAACTAACGATCGAGAATGTCGGTCTCAACCCCAGCCGCACCGGCATCCTGGATGTGCTGGCGGCGATGGGGGCCCGGGTCAGCCTTGAAAACAGCCGTGATGTGGCCGGAGAACCCGTTGGTGACCTGGTGGTTCGGCATGGGCCGTTGCGGGCCTTCACCATTGGTGAGGCGTTGATCCCCCGCCTGGTGGATGAGATTCCAGTCCTGGCGGTGGCCGCCTGTTGCGCCGAAGGCGTCAGCCGTATCACCGGAGCCGCCGAACTGCGGGTGAAGGAAACGGACCGGCTGGCGGTCATGGCACGCCAGCTCCAGGCCCTGGGGGCCGCCATTGAAGAGCACCCCGATGGCCTCACCATCACCGGCCCCACCCGCCTGCGGGGGGCCGACACCGACAGCGAAACCGACCACCGGGTGGCCATGAGCCTGGCGGTGGCGGCCCTGGTGGCTGATGGGCCCACCCGCCTGGGCCGGCCCGAGGCGGCGGCCGTGTCCTATCCCGATTTCTGGCAGGACCTGGCCCGGTTGCGCCATTGACCTGGCCATTGGAGCCGGGGGCCGGGCCGGCGGACCTCGGTCCCCGCCGCGGCGCCGACGGCAGCTTCAGTCTCTGGAGTGAAGCCTTCGGCGAGGGCTTCCACAGTGCCGCCGGCGCCCTCAGCGAGGCCCAGGAAAAATTTGTGCGGCCGAGCCAACTGGATCGCTGGCGACCCGGGCAGGGGCTGGTGGTGGTCGAGGTGGCCGTTGGCACCGGCACCAACACCGCCGCACTGCTCCAGGCCACCGCTGGCTTGGATTTGCCGTTGCAGTGGTGGGGCCTGGAGCAGGATCCCCAACCCCTGGCCCTGGCCCTGGCGTCGGAGTGTTTCCGCAGCCAGTGGCCGGCCCCAACCCTGGCCCGCCTGGAAGCCCTGGTCCAGAGTGATCGGTTGCTCTGGGGGGATGGACGCCAGGCGATAACCCGCTTGCCCGCCGCCCTGCAAGGGGGCTGCGACCTGGTGTGGCTGGATGCCTTTTCACCGCGCCGCTGCCCCCAGCTTTGGAGCCTCGAATTTCTGGCCCAGTTGGCGGCGTTGCTCAGGCCGGAGGGCCGGTTGATCACCTACAGCAGTGCTGCCGCCGTCCGGGCCGGCCTGGTGGCAGCGGGTTTGCAGCTGGCCAGCATCGCCGCCAGCGACCCGGAGCAATGGAGTAGCGGCACGGTGGCTTCGCCGTCGCCCCTAGGCGAATCTTTTCCCCTGCGCTCCCTCACCGCCAAGGAATCGGACCACCTGCTGTGTTCCGCCGCCGAGCCCTACCGGGATCCCACGGGCCAGGCCAGTGCCGCCACCCTGCTGGCGGAACGCCGGCTGCGCCAGAGCCAGAGCAGGGCCGTCAGTGGCAGTGCCTGGCGGCGCCGTTGGGGTGTGGCTTCAGGGTTCTGCCAAGGTCGCGGCTGGGCGACAGAGGGTGGAGGAAGCCAACAAAGGGCAGCCCAGGAGCATGGGCTTGGTGCCCAGGGCGATCGAGACCAGAAGGGTGAAGAACAACGCTGCAATCAGATCCGGCCCCAGATCAATCTTGAGCAGGATTCTGAACTCTGAGCAGAATCGCGTCGTTTCAACCGCCAGCAATCAAGAGTCTTGAGTATCCAACTCAGCCCCAATGGACTTGCGGCTGCCTTCCATGATTTGTTCGACAAGAACTTTTAGTATGAGCGAAACAATGGCCACCCCGCCGAGGACCATGGCGGCCCCATAGGCAAGATCAGTGTGATATTGCTTATAGGCATCTTCCACAAACAGGGGTAAGGTTTGGGTTTCGCCGCGGATGTTGCCACTCACCACCGAAACGGCGCCAAATTCACCCAGGGCCCGGGCGGTGGTCAGGATCAATCCGTAGAGGGCGGCCCAGCGTACGGAGGGGAGGGTGACTTTCCAGAACACCTGCCAATCGGTGGCCCCGAGGGTGCGGGCGGCTTCCTCCTGTTCCCATCCTTCTTCTTCAAGCAGTGGAATCACTTCCCGGGCCATGAAGGGAAAGGTAACAATAATGGTGGCCAGGACAATCCCGGGCCATGAAAAGATGATTTTCCAGCCCAGACTATTGACTAAAGGGCCCAGCAACCCATGGTTTGGGCTATAAAGCAACACCAACATCAGCCCCACCACCACCGGTGAGATTGAGAAGGGGAGGTCGATGATGCTCAGCAACAGGGCCTTGCCACGGAAGCGGCGTCGGGCGATGGCGGTGGCCGCCGCCAGGCCGAAGATCGTGTTGAAGGGCACGGCAATGGCGGTGGCGATCAGGGTGAGGCGCAGGGCCGCCAGTAACTCGCTATCGCCGAGATTTTGCAGGAACACACCAGGGCCCTTGGCAAAGGCCTGAGCCACCACCGACAGGGCCGGCAACAGGATCACCACGCCTACATAGAGACAGGCCAAAGTGATGATCAGCAGTGGCCAAAGGGTGACACCCTTGGCTTTCAAGCCGGGAGTGGAAGCCGGCGATGGTTTGGGCTCGCTGAGCGGCGGGCTTAAAAAGGCCATGGAACGAGATAGGGCGGAAGAACGATCGCGGCGGAACAAACGGTCTTTGCTTTAGGAAGTGCCCTCGCTCCCCTGATAGCGCTGTCCCCAGACCTGCAGCGCATTGATCACCAGGAGGCTGAGCAGGGAGAAAAGCAACATGACGCAGCCAATCACCGTGGCGCTATCAAAGTCGTATTCCTCTAGATTTTGAATAATCAGGGTGGGGGTGATCAGATCCTTGAAGGGCATGTTGCTGGAGATCATCACCACGGAGCCGTATTCGCCGACGGCCCGGCTAAACCCCTGGGCGACTCCGGCGAGAATGGCCGGCATTAGTTGGGGCAAGATCACCCTAAAAAAAGTCTGGGCTGGGTTGGCACCAAGGCACCAGGAGGCTTCTTCCTGTTCTTTTTCGAGGGAGCGCAGCACCGGCTCGACCGTTCGCACCACAAAAGGCAGGGAGATGAAGACCATGGCCACGCCAACCCCGAGGGCCGTATAGGAAACCTTGAGGCCGAACATGCGTTGCAGCGGCCCACCGAGCCAACCCTCTTTGCTATAAACAAATGCCAGGGCCAGGCCCGCCATCGAGTAGGCGTTGACCGGGAAAACGGCAACGGATCAGGGCCCAGGCGATGATCAAGCCAAAAATGCCATTGATCAGGCTGGCGAGGGCGGCGATGCCAAAACTGATTTTGTAGGTTGCGAGGGCGACGGGTGTGGTCGCCATTTGCCAGAACCCGGCCGGACCGACTCCCGCCGCCCTTAGCACCATGGTGCCCAGGGGTAGAAAGAGGACGAATCCCAGATAGGCCCAGGTAATTCGCCAGGGCCAGCTGGGTAATCTCAGTTGGCGAGGCGGGCCCGCCAGCCTTCGAGCTGAAGGCGATGCGGCGACCATGGATCTTGATTAAACGGTAATCCGATCGTATCACCGTTTCAAACTGGCTCCCTCAATAAGACGGTTTACCTACGATGTTATCGTGAAAGAACTTTAGCAGTGCCGCCATGGGGATCCGCGTGGCCAATGTCAGCAAGCGGTTTGGCGACTTTCAGGCCGTGGACAACGTCAGCGTTGACATTGAATCGGGCTCCTTGGTGGCCCTGTTGGGTCCCTCCGGTTCGGGTAAGAGCACCCTCTTGCGTCTGATCGCTGGCCTGGAGCAAGCGGATGCAGGCCGGGTCTGGATCACCGGTGAAGAGGCCACCGACCGCTCGGTACAAGACCGGCAGGTGGGTTTTGTGTTTCAGCACTTTGCCCTTTTTAAGCACCGCACGGTGCGCCAGAACGTCGCCTTTGGGCTGGAGCTGCG
>JAPLIF010000012.1 GCA_026389255.1 Cyanobacteriota bacterium | reverse complement strand
CCACCGCCCAACCGCCGGCCCGCAGTCGGGGGCCCCGGGGGGCGGAAACACTTCGAATCGGTTTCCTGCCAGGGCTCGACATCGCCCCCCTGGCGCTTGCCCTCGAACAAGGTCTGTTTGATGGGGCGGCCATCGACGTGGTGCCCGTTCCCTTCGCCCGCTGGGATCGTCTCGAAGAGAAGCTGCTTGAAGGCGATCTACAGGTCGCCATCACTTCGGCCACCACGCCCCTGGCCCTCAACCTGGGCCTGGGGGGCCGGGGCCCCTGGCCGGCCATCACGTCGATGACGGTGAGTCGCAACGGCAATGCCCTCTGCCTGGCCCGTTCCCTGTTGGCCCAAGGTGTCGAGCGTCGCGCCGATCTGCGCCAGTGGCTTCTGAACCGGGGCCAACCCCTCACCCTGGCGGTGCCCGACCTGGGATCGATGGCGGAATTGCTGCTGCGCCACTGGTTGGCGGCCGGTGGTATCGACCCCGACCAGCAGGTGCGTTTCACACCGATCTCGCCGATGACGATGGGGGGGGCGCTGCGCACCGAACAGATCGATGGGTTCATCGCCGGCCGCTATCGGGTCGCCGAAGCCGTCGAAGACCGCCAGGGCTACGTCCTGGCGACGGATCTGGACATCTGGAGCGGCCATCCAGAAAAGGTGCTCACCTGTTCGGAGTGGTGGGGCGAAGCCCATCCTGGGGCCCTTGATGCCCTGGGTGCCGGCCTGATGAAAGGCGCCGAACAGTGCGACGACGGCGGCCAGCGACCCAAGCTGACCAAGATCCTCAGCCAAAACCAATGGCTGGGCCGGCGGGCCGAGATTGCGCTAATGCGCCAGTTCGATTACGGCAACGCTGAAAAGCCCCAGGCTTTACTTCAGTTCAATCGCTACCACTCAGACCGGGCCCACATCCCGAATCGGGCTGAGGGGGCGTGGATTCTGAGCCAATTCAGCCGTTGGGGGTGGTGTCCCTTCCCCAGTAACCGGCTCGAACTGCTCAGCCAGGTTTATCGGCCCGACCTATGCGACCGGGCCCTGGCCTTGGCCGGCTATCCCACCCTCCGTCCCGATCGTCACCCCTTCTGCCTCGCCGACGGCATCCCCTTCGACCAGGACGATCCCCTCGCCTACCTGAAGGCCCTGCCCGGTGCCCCCGTACCCCTGGTCGCCCCGATCCCCCTGCCCAGCCTCTCCGCACCAGTCCTGCTGTCCCCCTGAGTGGGCCCCCCACCATGAGCGCCGTTCTGCCCGCAGCCAACCCCTCCTTTCTCGAGTTCAGCGGAGTGGGCCAGACCTTTACCACCCGCCGCGGTCCCTTTGAAGCGCTTCGCAATATCAATCTGCAGGTGCGACAGGGGGAATTTCTCTGTGTGATAGGCCATTCCGGCTGTGGTAAAAGCACCCTGCTCAATATGGTTTCTGGGTTTCTCAAGCCCAGCACTGGTCAGGTGAGCCTGGCGGGTCAACCGATCGAGCGGCCGGGTCCTGACCGCATGGTGGTATTTCAGAACTATTCCTTACTGCCATGGAAAACGGTCTGGCAGAACGTCAATCTGGCCGTGCAGGCCGCCCGACCCGAACTCGATGCTGCCACCCGCCAACGGGTGGTGGATCATCACCTGGAGATGGTCCACCTCAGTGAAGCGGCCGGCAAGAAACCGGGGCAGATCTCCGGCGGCATGAAGCAACGGGTGGCCATCGCCAGGGCCCTGGCGGTCAATCCGGCCGTACTCGTCCTGGATGAGCCCTTCGGCGCCCTCGATGCCATCACCAAAGAAGAACTCCACGAGGAACTCCTAGCAATCTGGCGCGAACAGAAACCCACGGTTCTGATGATTACCCATGACATTGATGAGGCCCTGTTCCTCGCTGATCGCATCGTGATGATGACCAATGGTCCCGCCGCCACGATTGGCGAAATCCTCACGGTTCCCTTTGAGAGACCCCGGAACCACGACGCGATCCTGGCCGACGCCCGCTATGGCGCCCTGCGCAATCAGGCCCTTGATTTCCTCTATCGCCGTCACGCCCACGACGACGCTTAACCCCCCATTCCCCCTGATTCCTGGACGGCGGCTTCGAGCCGAACCGCCGCGGCCTTGAGCTCGGGTTGGCGTGAATGGGGACAGAACAATTCGTGCATCAAAAGATTGGCTTCACAGGCCTTTTCCTGGCTGGCTCCCCAGTGCATCGGCAAAAACAAAGTGCCTGGACGGATCCGCTCCGTGATCTGCACCCTGGCGGCGACGCTGCCTCGGCGGGAGCTGACCTGGGCCCAGGCGCCATCGTCCACGCCATAGCGTTTGGCATCGCTGGGATGGACCTCCAGCAAGGGTTCCGGATGCATCGCCTTGAGCCTTGGCACCTTGCCCGTACGGGTCATGGTGTGCCAGTGGCCCAGATAACGGCCCACCGTCAGGACCAGGGGGAAGGCTTCGCAGGGCGGTTCCCCCAGCCCCAACGGTGGATCGCAGAGGAAACGGGCCCGCCCACTGGCTGTGGCAAAGCGGTGGTCGCCGTAGAGCCGCTTCGCGGTGGTTGTGGGATCGCTACCGACGGCAAAGGGCCATTGCTGGGGACCGGCCTCCGCCAACAGCCCATGGCTCATCCCCGAGAGATCACAAACGCGGCCGGCGGTGAGGGCCACAAACTCGGCGAAGACATCCGCCGCCGTAGAAGGGGGGAATTGGGCGCCATGGCCCAGGCGGCGACCCAGTTCGGCGAACACCTGCCAATCCGGGCGCGCTTCGCCGGGGGGTTGGCGAAACGCCGGCGCCAGGGTGACCCGCCGTTCGGAGTTGGTCATCGTGCCCTGCTTTTCACTCCACTGGGCCGCCGGCAGCAACAGGTGGGCATAGGCGGCGGTATCGCTGCCGGCATAGGCCTCACTAAG
>JAPLIF010000267.1 GCA_026389255.1 Cyanobacteriota bacterium | reverse complement strand
GGCTACCGCGCTCAGGTTCAGGGTCGAAAGTTGGTGGTTAGTGCCGGTTACAGCCACCCCGTTGAGATGTTGCCCCCCGAGGGCATCACCTTCGCTGTCGAGAACAACACCACTGTCCTGGTTTCCGGGGCGGACAAGGAACTTGTTGGTAACGAGGCGGCCAAGGTTCGTGCCATTCGTCCTCCGGAGCCCTATAAGGGCAAGGGCATCAAATACGAAGGTGAGCGAATTCTTCGCAAGGCGGGTAAGACCGGCAAGAAATGAGCTCGGCTCCAGCATTCATACCCTGAATCCCCATGTCCACTCTCTCCCGCAAACTTCAGACCCAGAAGCGCCATCGCCGTCTGCGTCGCTATCTATCCGGAACCACCGAGCGTCCGCGGCTCGCGGTATTTCGGTCCAACAACCACATTTACGCTCAAGTCATCGACGACGATGCCCAGAGCACCCTTTGCTCGGCTTCAAGCCTCGACAAGGATCTTCGTACGGCCCTTGCCGTCGGTGCTACTTGTGAAGCTTCCGTGGCTGTGGGCCAGCTTGTTGCCAAGCGTGCCCTCGCCAAGGGCATCCAACAGGTGGTCTTCGATCGCGGCGGCAACCTGTACCACGGCAGGGTCAAGGCCCTCGCCGATGCCGCCCGGGAAGCGGGCCTTCAGTTCTGATTCCTCCGCTCACCATGACCGAAACCAACCAACAACTTCAGTCCGGCGACATTCCTGCCGCCACGGATGTGCCTAGCGCCGATGGTCAGGAACGACGGGGCCAAGGCCGCGGTGACGGCAAAGGCGGCGGCGGTGATCGTCGTGGCCAACGCCGCGGCGGCGACCGTCGCGGTGGCCAAGAGCGTGATTCCGAATGGCAAGAGCGGGTCGTTCAGATTCGACGTGTCTCCAAAACCGTTAAGGGCGGCAAGAAGATGAGCTTCCGGGCCATCGTTGTCGTTGGCAATGAACGGGGCCAGGTGGGCGTCGGGGTCGGTAAGGCCGGCGATGTGATCGGTGCCGTCCGTAAGGGTGTCGCCGATGGCCAAAAACACCTGGTCAAGGTCCCCCTCACCCGCACCAGCTCAGTACCCACCGAAAGCCGTGGGCGTGATGGCGCTGCGAGTGTCCTTATTCGTCCCGCCGCACCAGGGACTGGCGTTATTGCTGGTGGTTCGATCCGCACGGTTCTTGAACTTGCCGGCATCAAGAACGTTCTGGCCAAGCGTCTTGGATCCAAGACACCCCTGAACAATGCCCGTGCTGCCATGGAAGCCCTCGGGGCCCTGCGCACCCACAAGGAGACTGCCAAAGAACGTGGTATCTCCCTAGAACAGATCTACTCCTGAGCCCATTGCCGGAGCCCCCGATGACATCCTCATTCTCCCTCAACACCCTCAAGCCCCAACCAGGTTCCCGGCGACGCAAACTGCGTAAAGGTCGGGGCATCGCTGCCGGCCAGGGCGCCAGTTGCGGTTTCGGCATGCGGGGCCAGAAGTCCCGTTCTGGTCGTCCTGTTCGTCCCGGTTTTGAGGGTGGCCAGATGCCCCTTTATCGCCGGATCCCCAAACTCAAGCATTTTGAGCTTGTGAATCCGACTTATTACACCGTGATTAATGTTGGCGATCTATCTGATCTATCGGCTGGATCTACAGTCACGATAGATTCTCTCGTCAAAGACGGTCTCGTCACAAGTCCGAAGTATGCGCTCAAGGTGCTTGGTAGCGGCGATCTGTCGGTCAAGCTCAATGTGCAGGCTGCAGCCTTTACCGTTGGTGCTCGGGCCAAGATTGAGGCTGCTGGTGGTTCCTGTGAAGTAACCAATTGATCATTGGTGGTGGAATGGTCCATTCCTTATAAGTCTGATCTGCTCTCCTAATCCCTCACCGCCATGGTTCTCAGTCGGGGTCGCAATCCAGGCGCCACTGAAATTCTCACCCAGCTCATTCAGGCCAAAGGTCTGCGGGACAGAGTCCTGCTCACTCTTGGTCTTTTATTGCTGGTTCGTTTGGGGGTTTACATCCCTGTTCCCGGGATTGATCGGGTGGCCTTTCAGCAATTCTTGGCTCGCGGTGGCCAACTGATTGGTTTTCTAGATATCTTCACAGGAGGCGGCATTTCAACAATAGGAATTTTTGGTCTAGGCATTCTTCCATTTATTAATGCCTCGATCATTATCCAATTGCTAACTGCTGCCCTGCCCAGCCTTGAAGATCTTCAGAAGAATGAGGGTGAAGCAGGACGACGAAGGATCGCCCAAATTACTCGATTCGTTGCCCTCGGCTGGGGCATGATTCAAAGTCTTGTATTTGCACTGATTCTTCGCCAGTACGCTCTTCCGGGTTTGCCCGACTGGTTGTTCGTCCTCCAAACCACTTTAGCTCTTGTCACGGGTTCCATGGTTGTGATGTGGATTAGCGAAGTGATAACCGAACGCGGGACTGGCCAAGGCGCATCCCTTGTTATTTTTCTCAATATTGTTGCCACTCTTCCTAGGGCTCTTGGCTCAACGATACAACTAGCTCAAAGTGGAGATCGCAGCACTGTTACCGGAATTTTGATCTTATTATTAATCTTCTTGTTTACTATTGTCGGAATCATTCTTGTTCAGGAAGGCAACCGTAGACTTCCAATTGTTAGCGCTAAACGACAAGTTGGTGGATCTGGTGTTCTGGCAGCTCGGCAAAGTTACCTCCCTTTAAAGCTCAATGCTGGTGGAGTCATGCCGATTATTTTCGCTTCGGCCATGTTGTTTTTACCTCTTACTCTGGCTAATTTTACTTCCAATCCCTTGCTTATACGACTAGCGGGATATCTTAATCCTAACAGTAGTTTGCCATGGGTTTATGCCATAGTCTATTTTGGCTTAATTTTAGGTTTTTCATACTTTTATGCTTCTCTTACGGTGAATCCACTTGATATTGCCACTAATTTAAAGAGAAACGGCGTCGCTATACCTGGTGTTCGGCCTGGTTCGGCAACAGCTACTTACCTTGGCGATGTAGGAAATCGATTAACATTGTTGGGTGGTTTATTCCTCGGTGCCGTAGCCATCATTCCTTCTGCAGTTGAAGGTGCAATTCAGGTTAGGACTTTTCAAGGTATAGGCGCAACCTCTCTGTTGATTTTGGTTGGTGTCGCTATTGACACCGCAAAGCAGGTTCAAACCTATGTTATCTCCCAAAGATATGAGGGAATTGTACGTGGTTAATTTGGCTTCAGCTCTTCTGCTATTTATTATTTCAGGGCTTTAAATCAAACGATGAAACAACGTCTCCTTTTCCTGGGTCCTCCCGGTGCCGGTAAGGGTACCCAAGCTCAGCGCCTAGCTTTCAATAATCACCTTTTGCACCTCTCCACGGGTGACATGCTCCGTGCCGAAGTGCTTGCTGGTACAGAACTAGGCCAGCAAGCGGAAGCGGTAATGGCTAGGGGCGAGCTGGTCAGCGATGCCCTTGTGCTAGCCATCGTTCGTCATCGCCTTGAAGACCATTCCCAGGGTTGGTTGTTGGATGGATTCCCTCGTAATCTTGGCCAAGCCACGGCGCTTGATTCCCTGTTGCTTCAGCTCAACCAATCCATCGAATTAGTGATCCTGATGGAACTCCCTGATGTGGTCCTTTCCCAGCGCATGCTGTCGCGCGGCCGTGCTGATGACACCGAAGCTGTGATTCGCCACCGTCTCGAGGTTTATCATCAACAGACGGCCCCCTTGATCAACCATTACCAACAGCTCGGACTTTTGATGTCCGTGGATGCTGCCGGAACGGTCGACGAGGTATCAGCCAACATCAGACTCTCCTTGGGCACTTGATGTGGTAGTATTTTTGTTTGTCAAATCGGAGTCTCGCCGCCCATGAAGGTGCGTGCTTCAGTCAAGCGGATGTGCGACAAATGTCGCGTCATCCGTCGCCACGGTCGGGTCATGGTCATCTGCACCAATCCCAAGCACAAGCAGCGTCAAGGCTGAACTGCTTCAAGGCCTCCCGTCACCCTTTGGGTGTGACATCACTTTTCCCCAGTTCCTTCGATTTCTTTCGCCAGTGGCACGGATAGCCGGTATTGACATTCCCCGCGACAAGCGGATCGAGATTTCCCTGACCTATGTCTACGGGATCGGTCTTACCCGGGCGAAGAAGATTCTGGCCAAGGCCGGTGTCAGTCCCGACATTCGGGTCAAGGACCTCAGCGATGCTGATGTCCAGAAACTTCGCGGAGCTGCTGAAACCTTCACATTAGAAGGTGATCTTCGTCGTGAGGTGGGCTTGGCCCTCAAACGACTCCAAGACATCGGTTGTTTGCGCGGTCGGCGCCACCGCATGGGTTTGCCTGTACGAGGTCAACGTACCCGTACCAATGCCCGTACCCGTCGTGGTGCTCGCAAAACTGTCGCCGGCAAGAAGAAGTAGGCCTTTAGGCCCTGCATCAGTCCTCCTTCCCCCAGCCTTTCCCCCGAACCCATCCCTGCCCTGCAGGCCATAAGCCATGGCGAAGCCAGCCAAAAAAACAGGCCCTAAAAAGGCCAAGCGCAACGTCCCCAACGGAGTTGCCCACATTCAAAGCACCTTTAACAACACCATCGTGTCGATTACAGACACGGCGGGGGAGGTGATCAGTTGGTCTTCAGCCGGAGCCAGCGGCTTCAAAGGAGCTCGCAAAGGTACACCATTTGCGGCGCAAACCGCCGCCGAGGCTGCTGGTCGCCGTGCTCTTGAGCAAGGTATGCGCCAGATTGAGGTATTGGTTCGTGGGCCTGGTTCCGGGCGTGAAACTGCGATCCGAGCTCTCCAGGTTGCTGGTCTAGAAATCACTCTGATTCGGGACGTCACTCCCCTGCCCCACAACGGCTGCCGTCGCCCCAAGCGACGTCGCGTCTGATCCTGAATTCTGTTTTACCCCTGCCATCCAGACCGTGTTGCAATACCAGATCGATCGCGTTGACCATCAGGTTGCCGATGACCGTTCCCAGATCGGCGTCTTCTTGATCGGTCCCCTGGACAAAGGTCAGGCCACAACCCTTGGCACTGCCCTGCGCCGCATTTTGATTGGCGGCTTAGAAGGTAGTGCCATCACGGCCGTCCGTATCGCTGGTGTGAACCACGAATACGCCACTGTTCCTGGGGTCAGAGAAGACGTTCTGGACATTCTTCTTAACTGTAAGTCTGTTCCTGTCAACAGTCGCAGTCGTGAGGTAGAAATTGGTCGCTTAGTTGTCAATGGACCTGCCACCGTGACTGCTTCCTATTTGCAGTTTTCATCCCAGGTTCAAGTCATTGATGCTGATCGACCGATCGCCACAGTTGCTGAAGGCCATAGCCTTGAGATGGAAGTTCATGTTGAACGAGGCATCGGCTACAGACCTGTCGATCGTCACAATGAAGAGACCAGCGCCATTGATCTACTCCAGATTGATGCTGTGTTTATGCCTATTCGTAGGGTCAACTACAGTGTAGATGAGACTGCTGTAGGAGAAGGCGGTTCGGCTCGTGAACGGTTGAGGCTTGAGATCGAAACGAACGGCAGCATCACTCCCGATGATGCTATGGCGCAAGCTGCAAACCAGTTGATATCCCTTTTCCAACCCCTTGCAACCCTTACCACTACGGAGGATCCAGGACTTGAGCCGGAGACCACAGCTGAGGCTCAAATCCCCCTCGAAGAACTTAATCTTTCAGTAAGGGCTTACAATTGTCTCAAGCGTGCTCAGGTCAACTCTGTATCAGATCTAATGGGCTTCAGTTATGAAGACCTCCTAGAGATTAAGAATTTCGGTTCTAAGTCTGCCGACGAGGTGATCGAAGCCCTTGAGCGTATCGGCATCTCACTCCCCCAAAGCCGCACAACGGCTTGAAGGCTGCTTTCCCCTCTCACTCTTTAACGTCATGCGCCACCAGTGCCGCGTCCCCTTACTCGGACGACCCGCAGATCAACGCAAAGCTTTGTTGCGGGGTCTAACCACCCAATTGATTCGTGAAGGTCGTGTCACCACCACAAAAGCCCGCGCCAAAGCCCTCCGTGATCAAGCTGAACGCATGATCACCTTGGCTAAGGAAGGTAGTCTTTCTTCAAGACGCCGGGCGATTGGCTACATCTACGATAAGCAACTCGTTCACGCCCTCTTCGACAAAGTCCCCGATCGCTACGGTGATAGAAACGGTGGCTACACGCGGATTATTCGTACAGTTCCCCGTCGTGGCGATAATGCTGAGATGGCAATTATCGAATTGGTCTGATCCATATTCGTCGCATTGCTCTCTGCCTTCAATATGACGGCAGTCGATTTTCTGGTTGGCAACGCCAAACCAATGCCTCTTCCGTGCAATGTGCGTTAGAGGATAAATTAGCTCAACTTGAACCTGGTGTTCACCACAGGGTTGTTGCCGCCGGCAGGACAGATGCTGGTGTTCATGCTGCGGCTCAAGTCGTCCATTTTGATTCCGCTGGTCCAATCCCTCCCCATCGTTGGCCGGCTGCTCTCAATGGACGTCTACCTCAATCAATTCGCATCCGAGCAGCAGCCGAGGTCAACAGCTCATGGCATGCTTGCTACAGCGCCCAGTATCGCCGCTATAGGTATACTATTTATAATGGACAAATTCCCAATCTTTTTTTGGCACCTTGGAGCTGGCATCGGTATAAAAAACGACTTGATGAAAACTTGATGGCAGCTGCGCTTTCAGATATTATTGGTGAGCACGATTTTGCAGCTTTTCAACGGGCAGGAAGTCACCGAGCCCATTCACGCACAACTGTTCAGGACGTGAGCCTGGTTCGCCAAGGGCCTTTGTTGGTTGCTGAAATTCAGGCCAGCGGATTCCTTTACGGCATGGTCCGTTTATTGATGGGGCAGGTTGTTGCCGTTGGTGAGTGCTCCCTTTCCCTGGATGCTTTTTCCAGCCGTTGGCGTAGGGTACGATACTCAGCCGAGATTTTATTTTGGCTGGCACGAACAAGCCGATTCGGTTGTCTTCTGACTTACTTTCGAGTTTGTTGTTTCAAGCCCCTCGTGGCGCAAGGAGAGCCTGGCTCATCATGCTCAAGCCCCAGGCCGTCCCACCCTGGCTGTTCCTGCAAACCAGTTGAGCATCATCGGCTAGGTGATCAGGTAAAGTAAAAGATTGATTTGAGCCGTAGGCGGCATCTTTCGCCTGGCCCATGGTTTGGCAAATGGGTTTCCTGACCCGATCCACACCCCCTTCCTGATGCCCCAACGGGGCCCACCCTGGCTTCATGAACAAGACATCTCAACCCTCTGCTGAATCCCTGGACCGACAATGGTTTGTAGTGGATGCGGCAGACCAAACCCTCGGACGCCTGGCCAGTGAGGTGGCACAGGTTCTGCGAGGCAAGAACAAGCCCACCTTCACACCCCACATGGATACGGGGGATTTTGTTGTCATTATCAACGCTGAGAAGGTCCGTGTCAGCGGCAACAAGCCCACTCAGAAGGTCTACCGGCGCCATTCGGGTCGTCCTGGTGGCATGAAGACTGAGACTTTCGCCCATCTCCAAGCTCGCCTCCCCGAGCGCATCGTCGAGAAAGCGATCAAGGGTATGCTGCCCCACAATGCCCTCGGCCGCCAGCTTTTCCGTAAGCTTAAGGTTTATCGAGGCGCTGAGCATCCCCATGGCGCCCAGCAGCCCCAGATCCTCGCCCTCAATCCTTCCGCCTCAGCCCAATGACCAGTTCATCCAACCGTGTTGTGTATTGGGGAACGGGACGCCGTAAAACCGCTGTTGCTCGGGTTCGCGTCGTTCCCGGATCCGGTAGCGTCACCATCAATGGTCGCCCCGGTGACAACTATCTCAATTACAACCCTGTCTATCTGGCTTCGGTCAAGGCTCCCCTTCAGACGCTTGGTCTGGAGTCCCAGTACGACCTGCTCGTTAATGTGCGGGGCGGTGGTCTGACCGGTCAAGCCGATGCCATTAAGCAAGGCGCGGCTCGGGCGCTCTGTGATCTTTCTCCCGATAACCGCAAACCACTGAAGGCCGAAGGGCACCTCAGCCGTGACCCACGAGCCAAGGAACGCCGTAAGTACGGTCTCAAGAAAGCCCGTAAGGCACCACAGTTTTCCAAACGCTAATTTCCTTCCCTTCCTACTTCCAGAGTCATGCCGAAGGCCGACATCCATCCCACTTGGTATCCAGATGCCAAGGTCATCTGTAACGGTCAAGTGATTATGACCACCGGTTCCACCAAACCAGAGCTCCACGTGGATGTTTGGAGTGGCAACCATCCTTTCTACACGGGGACCCAGAAGATCCTTGATACCGAAGGCCGTGTTGACCGTTTCATGCGTAAGTACGGCATGGGTGGCTCGGAAGCGGCATCTTCTGAAGCCAAAACCCCACCTGCATCGGCCTGATCTTCAGGTTTTCTTGCTGCGGCCGGCTGCCTTGTGGTAGCCGGCTTTTTTCTTGTATCTGGAACTAGGCCCGCCCATGGATTCAGCCCTGCTTAACGAACGATTGGAAACGACCTGTCGCACGTTTGAAGCCTTGGAGCGTCAACTGGCCGATCCGTCCCTGGTGACGAATCCCAGCCAACTACAAACCCTCGCCAAGGAGCGGGCCAAGCTTGAGCCGATGGTCCTTGATTATCAGAAAATGCTCCAATTGCAGACGGAGCAAAATCAGGCCCGCGACCTTTTACGTCAATATCGAGGCGATCCTTTAGGCCAAGAGCTGTTCGAGTTGGCTGCTGAAGAAATTGAAAATCTGGAACAGGAGTTGGTTGGTTTACGCCAAAGACTTCTCTTGGCCATGGTTCCTTCCGACCCCCGAGATGAGCGCAGTGTCATGTTGGAAATTCGAGCTGGTGCCGGTGGCGATGAAGCGGCTCTCTGGGCTGGTGATCTGGCTCGCATGTACGAGCGCTATGCCCAGAGCCGGGGCTGGATAACCCAGCCCTTGAGTGCTTCTGAGGCGGATCTGGGCGGGTATCGCGAACTGATTCTTGCGATCCGTGGCGTTGGTGTTTACAGCCAGTTGAAATTTGAGGCTGGCGTGCATCGGGTCCAGAGGGTCCCGGCCACCGAATCCCAGGGTCGCGTCCATACTTCAACGGCCACGGTGGCGGTGATGCCTGAGGTGGATCCAGTCGAAGTGCACATTGAGCCTGGAGATTTGGAGATCAGCACAGCCAGATCGGGTGGGGCAGGGGGGCAAAATGTGAATAAGGTTGAGACGGCTGTCGATCTTTTGCACAAACCCACTGGGATTCGGGTCTTTTGTACCCAGGAGCGCAGTCAACTGCAGAATCGCGAGCGGGCTTTTGAGATTCTTCGGGCTAAGCTTTATGAACGGGAACTTGCTGTTGCTAACGCTGCTGAGAGTTCGGCACGGCGTGCCCAGGTGGGAAGTGGTGATCGTAGTGAGAAGATTCGAACCTATAATTACAAGGATAATCGCGCCACTGATCACCGCCTTAATCGTCACTTTGCCCTGGATACTGTTCTTACCGGTCAGCTTCAGGAGCCTATTGAGGCCTGCATTGCGGCTGAACAGAGTCGCCAGTTAGAGGACCTTGCCAGTGAGGCTATGGGAGCTAATGGTTGATGATTGGGTATGGAAAATTACTCGTCAATTAGATATTTTGCCCATTCTTTGTTCCTTCCGTCTCGTATCTGGCGATTGGCTTCGAAGCTAAGACTGCTCAAGGGCCGATGGGGGGGGCGAACCAGGGCCATGCCGGCTTCCCGGGGTGTGCGGTTACCTTTGCGAACATTACAAGGAAGGCAAGCGGTTGTTACATTGTCCCAACTGTTGATGCCACCACGGCTGCGGGGCTGAATATGGTCAATCGAGAGCTTGTCTCCTTTATACCCACAGTATTGACATGCATGTCCGTCGCGCTGGAAAATATTGCGCCGGGTCAGGGGCAGTTGACGGTAGGGAACCCGAACGAACTGACGAAGTCGGATCACGGTGGGTCGCATTTGATCAGGCCGCAACAAAAATGTTGGGTCATGTTCAAGCCCCTCGGCCTTGCCTTTCAACAACATCACCACCGCACGCTTCCATGTGGTGATGTTGAGAGGTTCGTAGGAGGCATTCAGAACGAGAACATGGCCCATGCCTGCCCCCTTGGCAGCCCAAAGCTTAGCCAGGGTCCTGCAGGATGGTGGTGTGCTTTGTCACAGGGCCTTCCCAATCTTCCCCGGGATCAACCCCAATGGCGATGACCCTGCCCCGAGGATGCGACCTGGCTCGAATCCTGGGTGCTGACTTGCGCGATGCCGCCCCTGATATCGCGATTGATGGAGTGGCGATCGATTCGCGTCGGGTCCAGCCAAGGGATCTTTTTGTGGCTCTTAAAGGGCGTCAAAAGGATGGCCATCACTTTGTGCCTGCGGCCCTTGGGGCTGGGGCTGCCCTCGTGCTTGTGGCCCGTGGGATGGGTTTGGCCGACATACCTCGGCTTGAGGTGGATGATCCTTTGTCAGCCCTTCAGGCACTTGCGGGCTGGTATCGCAACCAGTACCTGCCCCAGGTGGTCGCGATCACCGGCAGCAATGGCAAGACAGTGGTCAAGGACGCCCTCGTGGCCTGCCTGACGTCCCGTTTCCGCGTGACGGCCAGCCCGGGCAGCTGGAACAGCCAGGTGGGGGTTCCCCTGGCTGTTCTTGGTGCTCCGCCTGGTAGCCAGATCGGTGTGTTTGAAGCCGGGATCTCGGCCCCGGGGGAAATGGAGGCCATCGAAGCCATCCTGCGGCCTGATTACGGCGTACTTGTGAACGTGGGACTTGCCCATTTCGCCGCCTTCGGGAGCCGCGAGGCGATTGCCCGCGAAAAGATGGGGCTCTTCCGTCATCTCCCCGCTTCCCATTGGTTGATCGCCCCGGCTGATCCCCTGCTGGAGGACCTGCCCCTGCCCTGCGAGCGGATCCATCCCGGCAGGGACTGGCCCCGGCTCATCGCGCGTCGTCCCACCGCCACCGGTTTCGCCCTCACCCTGCAATTCGCCGATCAGCAGTTGACCTTGCCAGTGCGGACCCGTTCCCTGCCCTTGGTCGAGGATCTTCTGATTGGGCCGACCCGCATGGAGACCTGGTGCACACCTGAGGGAATCACCATCATCAACGACACTGCCAGCAGTGATCCCCTTTCGGTCCAGGCGGCCCTGGATACCGTCGCCGCAACCCCAAGCACCGGCCATCGGCGTCTGTTTGTCTTTGGTGGCATGGCCGATCTCGGTGCCCGGGAACACCGCGAGCATGGCTTGATCGGTCGGGTCGCTGCCGAGCGCGGCTTCACGCACCTCCTTCTTCTGCCCCACGCCGCCAGTGGTTCCACCTGCGCAGGCTGGTTGTCGTTGCGTCCAAAGGCCTCGCTTCTCAAGGTGCCTGATTGGCAAGGTCTGCGGCAACAAGTCCGGGATCTGGCCCAACCCGGGGACCTTGTGTTGATGAAGGCAGCTGCCGCTGAGGGACTTGAGGCGGCGGCGCCAGCCATCTGGGAATCCATGGCGCCCCGGAGGCTGTTCATTGATCTGGGCGCCATCCGGGAAAATGTGGCTCGCTTCCGAGCTCTTTCGGGCCCCAGGGTGGCAATCCTGGCTGTCCTCAAGGCCTGGGCTTACGGCACAGAATTGCCTCGGCTGGCGCTGGCCTTGCAGGCAAGCGGGGTGGATTGGATCGGTGTCTCTACGGCTGATGAGGGCGCGTTGGCCCGTCGTGCCGGAGTCCTCCTCCCGATCCTGGTCATGCTGATGGACCGGGAGGAGGTCGACAAGGTTGTTCGCTGTGGCCTCACCCCTGTTGTCTATTCGCTTCCCTTGGCTCGGTCCCTGGTCGAGTCCCTCCGGGACATGGGGGCCGAGTGTGACGTGCACCTCGAGGTCGATACGGGGATGGGACGACTTGGCGTGCCTCCCGAAGAGGCTTTGGCGGCGGCCCGACTCTTGCGCGGCTCTGGGGTGGTGCGATTGCGGGGCGTGATGACCCATCTCGCCGGGGCCGACGATCAGGCCGCTGATCGCCATAGCGAGCAGCAATTGGCCCGTTTTGATCAGGTGGTGGCCGCCATCCGGTCCGAAGGGGACGAACCCCTTTGCATTCATGCCGCCGCCACCTCCGCCGCCGTTCGTTTCCCAGGGGCTCGCTACGACATGGTGCGGTTGGGCCTGGGGTTGTTCGGTATTGCCCCTTCGTCTGAAGTGGCTGGGGCCATTGAACTGGAGCAGGCGCTGGCCTTTGTGAGTCGCCTCGCTCAGGTGGCTGTATGGCCCCGCGGTCAACGGGTGGGCTACAACGGCTCCTATGTCGTTGAGCAAGAGCAGCAGAGGATCGGCATCGTGGCGGCCGGATACAACGATGGCGTGCCCTGGCGCCTATCGAATACGGGTGCGGTTCTGGTCCAGGGCCAGAGGGCCCGGATCCTGGGCAGGGTGTCGATGGACTCGATGGCGGTTGATCTCACGGCTGTTCCCGATGCGGCCGTGGGGGATGAAGTGCTGATTTTTGGCAGCCACCAGGGCCAGGTTCTCCGACCCGAGGAGGTGGCCGCCAGTGCTGGGAGCATTCCTTACGAGCTGCTTGTCAATGTCGACAGCAGGAGGGTGCAGCGCATTTTCCGCAACGACTGAGGGAGAGGACCCGGTGGCACCGGTGGCTGTTCAGGTACAGTTATCAAGCCACTGGAGAGGTGGCTGAGTGGTCGAAAGCGGCTCCCTGCTAAGGAGTTACAGGAGGCAACTTCTGTCGAGGGTTCGAATCCCTCCCTCTCCGTTGCCCTACACCGATGATGCTTTGCTCATGGGCTGGTAGGTGATGAGTCTGCCGGCGATCTCCGGCAGCAATTTTTTCTCCCCTGGGCAGCGTTCCCCTTCGTTCAGGACAATC
>JAPLIF010000056.1 GCA_026389255.1 Cyanobacteriota bacterium | reverse complement strand
TCCGGCCCTGCCCCAAGCAGGCCCCTGACCCCCGGACCGACCAGACCCACCAGCCCTAAAATTCCTCTCTGCAGCGCTCTGCTCCATGCGTCAGCTCAACTTTCTGTTGATCTTCAGTTTCGGCCTGGCGATGGTGATGTTCACCCTCGAAAACACCGAAGCCACCACCGTCCATTTCTTGCCGGGCCTCAACAGCACCCTGCCCCTGGCAGCCCTGCTGCTGCTGGTCGGAGGTCTTGGGGCCACCGCCGCCTGGATCTACGCGGTCTGGAGTGGGGTGGTCAAAAAAGTGGAAACCATCCAGGAGGAAGGCGAGCGCGAAGCCCAGCAAGTGCGAATCCAAGAACTGGAGAATGACCTGCAGCGCTATCGCGCCACAGTGGATGCCCAATTCGGTCTGCTCCCTGCCGCTGGGCAAAGTACCGCCTCGTCAGACTGACGGCTATGACTGGTTAGGGCAGCCGGCTGCCGTTACCTTGTGGCTACCGCAAGCCAGGAGTTGGGCCACCATTGGCAGAAGCGGGCGCCAGGCTGGCCATCCGGTTGCTTCAGGACGCCGCCGTGCGCGGCGATCTCGACCCCTGGGATGTGGACGTCATCGCCGTTGTGGATGGCTTCCTGGACCAACTGCGCCAACGGATCCAGGCCCCTCGGATCGCGGCGATCAAAGGGGGCAGTTACGAGTTCGATCTTGCTGAAACCAGCGAGGCCTTTCTGGCGGCCTCGGTGCTGGTGGCCCTGAAGGCAGAGGTGCTGGAGAGCAGCACCTTTCCTCCCGAACCGTTACTGGAGGAGGCACTGGAGATGGAGGACGACGGGACGGACTGGAGCGCCGGCCTGCTGGAATTTCCGCGGCGGCCCGAAAGGCACTTGAGCCGCAGGCCCGTGGCCCCACCCCCCCTGCAGCGACCGATCACCCTGGGTGAATTGATTCGCCAACTTGAGGACATTGCCGAGAGGCTGGAATCGGAACCGGCCCGACCCCGCCAGAAGCAACGCAGCGGCCGCTATAGCGACAAGGCCGCCATCGCCCAAGTCACGGCCCTGGCCCATCGCGAAAAACTGCCGGAAACCACCGCAGCCCTGAGTCGCTTTCTGACAACCTGGTCCTTGGCGGACCGGGGGCAATGGCTGGGATTTGACCAGCTGGTGGGAGCCTGGGAAACGGAGCAAAACAAGGATCCGCTCGAGGACCTGGACCGGGACCGGGTTGGCGTGTTCTGGGCCCTGCTGTTTCTTTGCTCCCAGGGAAAAGTGGATCTGCAGCAGGAACAGGGATTGTTTGGCCCCCTGAGCCTGCGGCGGGTCGAGCCGGCCGAATCCCAAGTCTGGCCTCCCCTTCAGGAGGGGTCAGATGGTGGGCCGGCTCTACAAACGCAAGCGGCCTGAAGAGCTTCCCTAAAATCAACACTCACTCATGAAGAGCCGAACGCCAATGAAGGCGATGATCCTGGCGGCTGGTAAGGGAACGCGGGTGCGGCCAATCACCCACACCACTCCCAAGCCCATGATTCCAATTCTGCAGAAACCAGTGATGGAGTTTCTGTTGGAATTGCTGCGAAAGCATGGATTCAACCAGATCATGGTGAACGTCTCCCACCTCTCTGAGGAGATTGAAAACTATTTTCGTGATGGCCAACGCTTTGGCGTTCAAATCGCTTATAGCTTTGAAGGCCGCATCGAAGATGGCAAACTCATCGGTGATGCCCTTGGATCGGCAGGCGGTCTGAAGAGAATTCAAGATTTTCAACCCTTCTTCGATGACACTTTTGTCGTCCTTTGTGGCGACGCCCTGATCGACCTTGATCTCGGCGAAGCCGTTCGACGCCACAAAGAGAAGGGAGCCATGGCCAGCCTGATCACCAAACGGGTCCCACCGGACCAGGTGAGCAGTTATGGGGTCGTGGTGTCAGACCTAGATGGCCGGGTGCTGAGTTTTCAGGAAAAACCTGCCGTCGAGGATGCCGCCAGCAACATGATCA
>JAPLIF010000018.1 GCA_026389255.1 Cyanobacteriota bacterium | reverse complement strand
CTGGTGGTGGCGGCGATCGCCTTCCGCTGGCTCTATGCCGAAAACGGCCTCATCAATGGCTGGTTGGGGGCTCTGCTGGGCCCGGCCTTCACCCCGATCGGCTTTCTGACCCTGCCGGGCCTGGCCCTGCCCGCCGTGATGCTGGTGACCCTCTGGAAGGGCCTTGGTTACTACATGGTGATTTTTCTGGCCGGATTGCAGGGCATTCCCGCCGAGCTCTATGAGGCCGCATCCCTCGATGGCAGCCACGGCTGGCGCCGCCATCTCGACATCACCTTGCCCCTGATGCGCCCCTACGTGGCCCTGGTGGCGGTGATTGCCGCCATCGGCGCCACCAAGGTGTTTGAGGAGGTCTTTTTGATGACCCAGGGTGGGCCTGCCGATGCCACCCGCACCGTGGTTTATTACGTCTACGACCTGGCCTTCAGCGAACTGGATATCAGCTACGCCTGCACGGTCGGATTGGCTCTTTTCGTGCTGGTGCTGTTGCTCAGCCTGCTGCGGTCCGTCGTCAGTGGCGATCGCCTGGTGGGCTAGGGGGGCCATCCAGGCAAAGGTTGCCGGCTGGGCGACATCATGGGGGCATTGCCGCCAGGCCAAGGTGCAGGACCGACCAGACCCAGCCTCCCTGTCGTCACCGGCGGTGACCTCCGTCGGTGTGGTGGGGGGCGGCCAGCTGGCTTTGATGCTCGCGCAGGAGGCCCCGGGACTGGGGCTCCAGTTGCATCTGCAGGCCGCCAGCGCCAGCGATCCGGCCGTCCCCCTGGCCAGCAGCGCCATCCTGGCGGATCTCGACGACGTAAAAGCCACGGCCGCCTTGGCCCGCCGCTGCCAGGTCATCACCTTTGAGAATGAGTGGGTGCCCCTTGATGCCCTGCAGGAACTGCGCCAGGCCGGCGTTCGCTTCCTCCCCGATCTCGATGCCCTGGCTTCGCTGATGTGCAAACGCGCCCAGCGCGAACTGCTGCAGAAGCTGGCCTTGCCGATCCCGCGCTGGTGTCCCCTGGAACAGGTTCTGCAGCTGTCCCCGGAGGGCCTGGCATCGCCCCAGGCCCCTGTTTTCCCCCCGCGCGGGGCCGGCGGGGCGGCTTCGCAGCGGCGCCCCGAGCTGCCCCAGGGTTTTCAATTCCCGCTCATGGCCAAATCCAGCCGGGGCGGCTACGACGGCAAGGGCACGGTGCCGATTCCCGACCAGCAGGCCTTAGAGGCGCTGCTGGCGGCCGTGGATCCGGCGGGCTGGTTGTTGGAAGAGATGGTGGCCTTTGACATGGAGCTCGCCCTGGTGGCGGCCCGCGACCAGCGGGGCAATGTGGTCTGTTACCCCCTGGTCCAGACCCAGCAGCAGCAGCAGGTGTGCGATTGGGTGCTCTTTCCCGCCCCCGTCAGCCACGCCGTCGAGGCCTTCGCCCGCAATATCGCCGCCTCCCTGCTCACGGCCCTCGATTACGTCGGTCTGCTGGCGATCGAATTTTTCTATGGCCCCGCGGGGCTGCGGATCAACGAGCTCGCCCCCCGCACCCACAATTCCGGCCACTACACGATTGAGGCCTGTGCCTGCAGTCAGTTTGGCCAGCAGCTGCGGCTGGCGGCCCTCTTACCCATGGGGTCCCCCGAGCCCCTGGTGCCTGGGGCCTTGATGGTCAACCTGTTGGGCAGAGAAGGCGCGGAAATCCGTAACGAGTCCGATGGCCAGGCCCTCGCGGCCCTGCCCGGTGCCCACCTGCATTGGTACGGCAAAAGCCAGAGCAGTCCCGGGCGCAAGCTGGGTCACCTCACCCTGCTGCTCCAGTCCAGCGGCACCGAAGCGTTGTGGCGGGAGGCCCTGGAAAAGCTCCAGCAGGTGCGGGCGATCTGGCCCTTGCCCCAGGGGGGGAAACTTCCCTTACAGTGATTTCGGACTGCTGTGTTGGTGACTGCCTTTCACAGTTTCTGATCTGACTCCCTTTCGACACGGGGGGTCTGCAGCGACGGCGACGTAAGCCGGCCTTGAGCTGGAAACGACGCCCCGCCCTTGACCCCCCTACTGGTAACTCCAGGTCGAACACTGGGGCAAGACGGCACCGCGGTCCACCCTTTTAAGCCCCATCCCACCCCCCTGATGCGAGCCCCCCGTCGGCTTCGGAGCCTCCCTGGTTTCCGGGCTTTGATCATCAGGGTTG
>JAPLIF010000261.1 GCA_026389255.1 Cyanobacteriota bacterium | reverse complement strand
TCCGACGCATCCGCCAACTCGGTCCCGCGTTCCTCACCTTTCACGGCGCCGAATCCAGTCGCTTCACCCACTCCCTAGGGGTGCTGCATCTGGCGCGTCTGGCCCTCAACCAACTCGAAACCCTCCAAAGCGACCTGGCCTCGCAGCGGCCCTTGCTCTATGCAGCGGCCTTACTCCACGACGTGGGGCATGCCCCCCTCAGCCATAGCGGCGAAGACATGTACGGGCTGCGGCATGAGGCCTGGTCGGCCCGGCTGGCGCGGGAGCACCCCGACCTGAGGGACCGTCTGGAGGCCACCAGGCCCGGGCTGGCAGAAGCGGTCGCCACCCTCTTGGAGACCGGCCAAACCCAGCCTGCGGCAATCGGATCTCTGGTAAGCAGCCAGCTTGACTGCGATCGGCTCGATTATCTGCTGCGCGACAGTTACAGCACCGGCACCTGTTTCGGCCATCTCGATCTGCAGCGGATTCTGGCCAGCCTCACCCTGGCGCCGGACGGCAGCCTGGCACTACACCCCAAGGGGCTGCCGGCGGTGGAGCACTACCTGGTCGTGCGCCAGCTGATGTATCGCAGCGTCTACAACCACCGGCTCAATGGGGTCTGCAATTGGCTGCTGAACCACACCATCCAGGTCGCCCGGCGCTTGGGACCCCAGCGGGTGTGGGCTGACAGGACCATGGCCCGCTGGCTCTGGGACCCGCAGAATCTCGACCTGGACACCTACCTGGCCAATGACGACATCGTCACCGGATACCACCTGGAACGCTGGCGCCAGGAGGGTCCGGCGGAATTGGCAGAACCCTGTGCCCGCCTGGTGGATCGCCGGCTCTTACGGGCCATTGATGTGAGCGAATTGAGCTCTCCAGAACGACTGGAGCTGTTGGCTGAGGCCCGCAGGCTGGCGACGGCCTCCGGCCTGGCACCCGATGGTTGCTGCGGCCTGCAACAGCGCCAGAGCCGGGGTTACCACCCCTACAAAGGAGGTCTGCGCCTCTGGGATGGTCAGCGGTTGCTGGCCCTCGAACAGCGCTCCGAATTGGTCAGGGTGCTCAGTCAAAGCGAAGAAATCGCCTGGCTGATCCACCCACCCAACCTGAGCACCCCCCTGGCCTCCCTAGTGCGGGAGTGGGTGGCGAGGGGGGAGGGAGCCCAAAGGATTCATCACGCCAATACCAATTAAAGTCAGAGTCCTTGAGCCGTGCAGCCATGGCGGCGGCCCTCTCTATTGCGAGCGATCCCCATCAACCCCACCTGCTGAGGCTGCCTCCCCCCCAGGAGGCTGGCCCGCTGTTGGAGGAGGTCAGACAGGCCCTCAGCCTGGGTGCCATCCAAGGCCCGTTGAACCTGATCTGCGGCGACTGGCGGCTGCGGCTTCCTGACCTGGAGGCCCTCCAAAGCCTGTTGACCCAACAGGGGCTGATCCTGGTGCAACTGCAGGCTGATCACCCGGAAACCCGCGTGGCGGCCGCCTCCTTCGGGCTCCATCTGGGGCCGAACACAGGGCGCTTACAACATCCCGCCAAGGCCGCACGCACCGCCCCCGCCCTGACCGTGCACCAAGGGACCTTGCGATCTGGAGAGCACCTCCAGGCCGAGGCCTCGCTCCTGGTGCTGGGGGATGTGAATCCCGGCGCCCAGATCAGTGCCGTTGGCCACGTGCTGGTCTGGGGCCGTCTGCGGGGGGTGGCCCATGCCGGCCGGCTTGGTGATGATCAGGCAACCATCGTCGCCCTGCAAATGCGTCCGCTCCAACTCCGTATTGCCGGGGCCGTGGCTCGGGGACCGGATGAAGTCCCTGCTGCGGGCCTTTGCGAAGAAGCCCGACTTGAGAACGGCGAAATTCGCATCGATCCCGCGTCTCCCCGCTGGCCCCTCCCAGGGATGCCTTCCCAGGGGCTTAACGTGGGTTCCAGCCCCAGTGCCCAGTGACAGCTCCCCCCGCTCGCGTCATCCTGATCTGTTCCGGCAAGGGAGGGGTCGGCAAGACAACCCTCACGGCGAACCTGGGCATTGCCTTGGCTCGCCTCGGTGAGACCACCGTGGTGCTGGACGCCGATTTCGGCCTCCGCAACCTGGACCTGCTCCTGGGTCTGGAGAACCGCATCGTCTACAACGCCCAGGACGTGCTCGAAGAAACCTGCCGGTTAGAGCAGGCGTTGGTGAAGCACAAACAGGAGCCGAACCTCTCGCTGCTTCCCGCCGGCAATGCGCGCATGCTCGACTGGCTGACCTCCGACGACATGAAGAAAATCGTCGGCATGCTCGCCGAGCGGGCCAACTTTGTGTTGATCGACTGCCCAGCGGGGATTGAAACCGGTTTTCGCAATGCCGCCGCGGCCGCCAGGGAAGCCATCGTCATCACCACTCCGGAGATGGCTGCGGTGCGGGACGCGGATCGCGTGATCGGTCTGCTGAATACCCAGGGGGTGGCGCCGGTGCAGATGGTTCTCAACCGGGTTCGCCCCAAGATGGTGGCCAACCAGGAAATGCTGGGCGTCAGCGATGTCACCGACATTCTCGCCCTGCCCCTACTGGGACTGGTGCTTGAAGACGAGCAGGTGATCACCTCCACCAATCGGGGTGAGCCCCTCACCCTCAATGGGTCCCTTTCTCCCGCCGGTCGGGCCTACATGAATGTGGCGCGCCGGCTTCGGGGCGAAGAGGTGCCCTTAATTGACCCATCCCGGGAACGACGGGGCCTGAGGGCCCGCCTGATGGGCAAGATTCGCAGAACAACTGGCCTTTTCTGAGCGGCATGGCCTTGTTCGACTTCCTTCAACACCTGTTGGGCCTGCAAAAGCCCAGTGCCACCACCGCCCGCGAACGTCTGCAGCTGGTGTTGGCCCACGATCGCAGTGATCTCAATCCCGAGCTGCTCGAGCGCATGCGTCGCGAGATTCTTGAGGTGGTGCAGAAATATGTCGAAATTGACATCGAAAGCGGCGATGTCAGCCTGGCCACCGACGACAGGGTGACCGCCCTGGTGGCCAATCTGCCGATCCGCAGGGCCCGCCCCCTGCCCAGCAACTCCCTGGAAACCAAGGCCAGGGCCAACCCGAGCAACCCGGAGGTGCTGGCACCCGGTGACAACCCAGAAATCCCTGAACCCATCCCCTCCCAAAGCTCCGAGCTGATGGATGTCCAGGATGCTGCCCATGAACCGTCACCATCCCCATGACCGAACGGGGGAACCCTGGCCTCTGGATTCAGCCCAAGACCATGCAGCCTCCCCTGCCCCCCCATGAACTTGATCACGCCAACAGCGGTCTGATGGGCATGACCCCTGCGGAACGCCGGGTCCTGGGCCTCTTAATTCAGGGTATGGGCAATCGGGCAATCGCGTCGGCCCTGGTCCTCAGCCCGCGAACCGTGGAAAGCCATGTCTCCAGCATGTTGGAGAAGAGCGGCTGTCGCCAGCGTTGCGAACTGCTGGTCTGGGCCCTGGCGCGGTCCTAAGATAAGTTGCTCGATTTCTTTGGCCGGCTTAGCTCAGCGGTAGAGCAGCGCTTTTGTAAAGCGAAGGCCATCGGTTCAAATCCGTTAGCCGGCTTCCTTCCAGCCCCATGATCGGTTATGTCGGTCATGGGAGGGGCAAGAGGTCCCTCAATGCCTCCATGTTCAGCCAACCCGCCACTCCTTGACGAGTTGGCCTCGCCGGACTCGGCCCCTTTCCATGCCGACGTCCTTAGCTCCCTGCCCGAGGTGGAGCTCAGGGCCTTCGCTGATGGGGATGCCATGGGACTAGCGGCTGTCGGAGAACTCTTTGGCGTAGGTCGGCGCTACGGCGAAACCTCAACGATCACCTCGCCACCCCAGGCGCTGGCGGGTCTGCGCATCGCCAAAGCCATCATCGAAGCCAGCCGCCTTGGCAACGTCGTCCTGGTGGAGCCGATCAGCCCCATGGCCCAGTGAGATGGGCCAACGGATTAAGGATTAGACTCGCGAAGCTGGGGCTTGCCAAATTGGCTGCTTCTGAGAAAGTGAATCACTGCAAAATAAACATGGAAAACCAGGACGACTATCTCTCGACCCTGGAAGAATTGGAGGCGGCGCGGAATCAACTCTCCAACTACCAATCTTTGTTACGGGATTTGCCCGAACTGTACGAGCGCAAATTTGAAGAGCGTCTCCGGCCCATTCGCGATCGCAATCGAGCCCTGAATCAGGAAAGGGCGGGACTGCGGGTGCAGCTTGATCGAGCCTTGCCCGCCGCCCATCAGCCCCAACGCCCAGGTCTGCCGGCAAGCACTGACGCGCCTTCCGCAGCCCCACCCAAGCCAAAGGCCGCCACGAAAGTGGCCCCCAGCGCCCGCTCCAGCTCCTTGCTTCCCATCGGTTTGGCGAGTGCGGCCTCCCTTGTGCTGCTGGCGACTGTTCGCCCTATTGCAAGCTGGATGGCCCACTTCAGCCCAAACCCAACCAGCAAGGGCCCCTTGGCTGGGGGCAACCTGAAGGCCAATCCCCCTTCCGCCTCCAAGACCCTGCCACGCCCCCAGGCGTCCGCAACCCTTGCGCCGACCCACCCCCAGCCACCGGCCCCCGTTGCGATGGCCTCACCGGGCGAGCTGATTCTCACAGCCAAGGCCCCCACCTGGCTGGAAGTCCGCGACGCCGAGGATCATCCGCTGATGGCCGAGACCTTCCATGGACAGCGACGGATTCCCCTTGGCCAAGGCCTGCGCCTTTTGGCAGGACGCCCCGATCTCATCACAATCCAGCTTCCCGGCACCCCGCCCCGACGCCTGGGCAGCATCGATGCGGTCGCATGGCAAACCATCAAGCCAACGGAATCCAACCCCGTTCAGGCCAGCCGTAGCCCTGCCCCCCCAGCCGCCCAAAGCATTCGCCGATCTCTCCCGGTTGGCCGCTCCGTCACCCCGACGCTCCTGATCAAGGCGAGCGAACCCAGCTGGATCCAAGTGCGGGGAATCAATGGGGAGGCCATCTATGACGGTCTGCTCAGCGGTCAGCGACGCTTCCCCTTGGGCAGGGGCCTGGAGGTGCTCTCCGGCCGCGCCGACGCCGTCAGCGTCGCCATCGACCAAGCCGTTCCCAAGCGGCTCGGCAGCATCGATGACCTCGGTTGGCACCGATTCAAGGCCCCAGACAGCAGGCCTGCCAAGACCGCACCCGTCAGCCCCATGCCCGCCACCCCGGCCCAGTCGTCAAGGGCCAAACCGATGGGCGCCAA
>JAPLIF010000063.1 GCA_026389255.1 Cyanobacteriota bacterium | reverse complement strand
GGTCGGTGGCGGCATCGCCAAAGATCTTCCCTTTGCCGATGCCCAGCGGGCCCGTCTCTGGATTGACGAGCTGATGGCCCGTTCCCGTTGCGAATTGTGAGGGCCACCCCGGGTGCCCACCAGCGGCCCAGTCCCTCCCTCAGTCCCGCGGCCCAGCGCCGCCGGGAACTGCGCCAGCAGCGCCGCGCCGATCGCTTGCGCCACGCGTGGCGCTTGTTAGTCTATTCTGCCCTGGCGGCCGGTCTCGGGTATGGCCTGATGCGCCAGGGCTGGGTCTTGCGCGATGCCGCCCAAGTGGAGGTCAGCGGCAGCGCCATGGTGAGCCGGGAGCAGGTGATTGAGGCCGCCAATCTGCATTTCCCCCAACCGCTGCTGGTGCTGCAACCAAGGGAGCTCAGCCGCAGCCTCAGCGAGAGTCTGCCCGTGGAGCAGGTGCACATCAACCGCTTGATGATGCCCCCCCGCCTGCGCATTGAGCTGAAGGACCGCCAGGTGGTTGCCCGGGCCGAGCGCCAGGAATCCGGCGGCCTGGCCCAGGGGTTTGTGGATCAACGGGGCGCCTGGATCAGTGAACGCCAGACCCATGGGCTTGCCAGCCCCGGGGAGTCTTCCCTCAAGGTGCTGGGCTGGAGCGAGCGTCACCGGGCCAGCATCGCCCGCTTGCTGGAGGTGCGGGATGGGGTGCAGGGTGGATTGCGAGAAATCCGTTTTGATCCCGAGGGCAACCTCTGGGTGACGACCGGAAACCTTGGCTCCGTGCGATTGGGCCAGGAGGATGGCCAACTGGATCGCCGTCTGATGGCCCTGCTCCACCTCAACAAGGACCTGCCCAAGAAGCTGGGCCAGCAGCGGCCCGCGATTGTTGATCTTACCGATCCGGAACAGCCCGAACTGAGTGTGGGATCCCCGCCCCGCCCCGCAAACAACAGTTCCAGCCCGAAAAACACCGGCCTAACGCCCAGCCCCGACCCCGGTGTCTCCGGCACGGCCCCTGGGGCAACCCCCGGAACCGTCGCCGTTCCTGCCGTCCCGCCCCACGGAGCCCAGTAAAGTCGCGAGCCAACGCTGACACCAGCTTGTCTGGAGACGCTTCTGGGCCCACCCTGGCCCAGTTCCCCTTTTCTGAGATCTCGACAGATCCCGCTAACGACATAATGCAGCCTCAGATCAACCGCAATTTCACGCCTACCCCAATGTCGCGTGACCCCCAAGACCCCAGCATTGATCTGTCGACCCCATCCGCGTTCCCCCTGGAGCCCAAGGAGATGAGCCAGAATGCCCACGGCCCCAACGGCATTGTTCCCAGTCAGTCGGCACGCATCGAGGTCATAGGAGTCGGCGGCGGCGGCAGCAATGCGGTCAATCGCATGATTGCCAGTGACCTGAAGGGCGTCGGCTATCGGGTGCTCAACACCGATGCCCAGGCCTTGCTGCAGTCGGCGGCGGGCCAACGCATCCAACTGGGCCAAAAGCTGACCCGGGGTCTGGGGGCAGGCGGTAATCCCGTGATCGGTCAGAAGGCCGCTGAGGAATCACGGGCTGAACTGCAGGAATCCCTGGCAGGCGCAGATCTGGTGTTCATCGCCGCCGGCATGGGCGGCGGCACGGGCACCGGTGCGGCACCGATCCTGGCGGAAGTGGCCAAGGAATGCGGCGCCCTTACCGTGGGCATCGTGACCAAGCCCTTCGGCTTCGAGGGCCGCAAGCGCCTGCGGCAGGCGGAAGAGGGCATCGCCAGGCTGGCCGAACACGTGGATACCTTGATCGTCATTCCCAATGACCGATTGCGGGAGGCCATCGCCGGGGCTCCCCTGCAGGAAGCCTTCCGTGCCGCCGATGACGTCCTGCGGATGGGGGTCAAGGGCATCACGGATATCATCACCAAAGCCGGTCTGGTCAACGTGGACTTCGCCGACGTGCGTTCGGTGATGGCCGATGCCGGCACGGCCCTGTTGGGCATTGGTATCGGTTCGGGCCGTTCCCGCGCCCTCGAAGCGGCCCAGGCGGCCATGACCAGCCCCCTGTTGGAATCAGCCCGCATTGACGGCGCCAAGGGCTGTGTGATCAACATCAGCGGCGGCAAGGACATGACCCTTGAGGACATGACCACGGCCTCGGAATGCATCTACGACGTGGTCGATCCCGACGCCAACATCATTGTGGGTGCCGTTGTGGACGAAAGCCTGGAAGGGGAAATCCATGTCACCGTCATCGCCACCGGCTTTGAAAGTGGGGGCATCTACAGGCCCTTGCATCGCAGCAAACCAACCTTCATGGAGCCGCTGCCTGACACCACAACCGAACGGGGCGCCAAGATTCCCCCCTTTCTGATCAACCGTCAGCTGGGCCAGGAGTGACGGGAAGGGGACCTGGCCGATTCGAAGCCCCCCGTTCTGGAGTGCATGCCGCTTAGGCCCGATCCCACCCTCCTCAAAAGGGGTGGGATTGTTGGTGATCGCCACGGGCTGTTGGGCCGGAACCCAGGATCGATCCCACTGGATCCTGGGTTGGTTGAAGGGGTGACCCGGAGTCCACGCCTGCCAAGAGCATCCCGTGTGGCTGCTCCCTTCCGGTTCTGACCAGGTTTGGGCGTCCTGGCCGCGTGGGTCCGAGTCGGTTGGATGCTAGCAATACCACCGTTGAGGACTTCCGCCGTGCCCAAGCGCCCCGGTGATTGGCTGTCGCGCAAACAATCGGGTCGGCCCATCACCATCCTCACGGCCTGGGATGCCCTTTCGGCAAGCCTTGTGGCCCAAGCGGGTGTCGATGCGGTCCTGGTGGGGGATTCGCTGGCCATGGTGGTGCTGGGCCACGCCACCACCCTGCCGGTGACCCTGGACGAGATGCTGCACCACTGCCGGGCCGCTGGCCGGGGCCTGGCCCTCTCTGGTGGGACCGATGCACCGCTGCTGATCTGCGATCTGCCGTTCCTCAGCTATCAATGCGGCCTCGATGACGCCCTGGCGGCGGCGGGCCGGGTGCTCAAGGAAACCACCGCCGCCGCCGTCAAACTGGAGGGGGCGGAACCGGAAACCCTGGACGTTATTGACCGGGCCGTCAGGGCTGGCATCCCGGTGATGGGCCACCTGGGCCTCACCCCCCAGTCGGTGCACCGCCTGGGCTATCGCCGCCAGGCGGAGGATCCCATCAGCCAAGAGCGCCTCCGGCGCCAGGCCCTGGCCCTGCAGGCCCAGGGATGCTTCTCCCTGGTGCTCGAACATGTGCCGCCCACCCTGGCGGCCGCCCTCAGGGCCGAACTGGTGATTCCGATCATCGGCATCGGTGCCGGCGAGGGCTGTGATGGTCAGGTGCGGGTCACCGCCGACCTGCTGGGCCTGACCCCCCGCCAGCCCCCCTTCAGTCCTCCCCTGATCCAGGGCCGGGATCTGGCGGTCGGCGCCCTGCGGGACTGGGTCAACGGCCAGCAGGAGCCCCGGGCTGCTGCTGCCGCCACCATTCCAGAACATCCCTCAGCACCGCGTTACTGAGGGCCAGCCCCTGGGGATCCTGGAGCCGCCAGCGCCCCCCCTCCACCAACAACAGACCCCGCTGTTCAAAAGGGGCCAGCCGACACCTCAGCTCGCTTTCAGCCTGCCGGTCCAAGCCCTGCTGGGCCAGCATCCGGCGCAAGGGCACCCCTTCGCGGCGGCGCAGCCCCACCATCAACAGCTCATCGAGGGGCGGTCCGGCCGCCCCTAGGGCCCCGTCCTGGGGGGGGGCCTGGATCCAGGCGGCGTATTGCTCCCGGGTGCGGGGGCGGGCCTGGCGCCGTCCCCAGGGAGCGGAGGTGGCGCCCATGCCGAATCCCCACCAGCCGGCGCCGCTCCAGTACACCCGGTTGTGACGGGAAGCGTGGCCGGGCAGGGCGTAATTGGAAATCTCGTAACGGCCGTAACCGGCCTGGCGCAGGACGTGGGCCGTGGATTCCATCAGATCGGCACCCAGGTCCTCATCCGGCAGGGGCAGCTGGCCCCGTTCCTGCTGGCGCGCAAACACCGTGCCCGGCTCAACGATCAGGTCATATACCGAAAAATGGGGTGGACCTAGGGCGAGGGCCTGCCCCAGTTGCTGCTGCCAGTGGGCCAGGGCCTCGGTGGGGGCCCTGACGGCGGCAACCGTGGCGCAGGCCAAGGGAGGCAACCCCTGGATCAGGTCCAGGCTCCAGCTGCGCAAGGCACTCCGCCCTTGGGCGGCCTGCAGCCAGGCGGCCGCCTGAACCACATCGGTGCGCCGATGGCGGCGCCCCAGGGCCGCCAACACCCCATCGTCCAGGCTCTGTCCCCCCAGGCTGATGCGGTTGATGCCGGCGGCCAGCCATCCCTGCAAACGAGCCCGATCGAAACTGGCCGGATCGGCCTCCAGCGTGATCTCCGCCCCAGGGGCGATGCCGAAGCGATGCTGCAGGGCTTCCAGCAGGTCTTCCACCTGGGGGGGCGCCAACATCGAAGGGGTTCCACCCCCGAGATAAATGGTGGACAAGGGCGGGCCCTGGGGGGCCAGGGCGATCTCCTGGTGCAGGAGGGCCAGGTAGGCGGCCACCGAGGCGGCGCCAGGCCCTTGGGCGCCATCGGCCCGATCCCCCAGGGGAACCACCGGGAAATCACAGTAGAAACAACGGCGGTGGCAAAAGGGAATGTGCAAATAGGCGGCGCGGGGGAACGGCGGGGGGGCCAGGGCCGCTGACGCCGGCATCACAGGCGGTAACCCCGTCCTGGCGCTGGGGCGTAAATCGGTCATGCTGCAAGGCTGATCAGGTGGGAGCCCACGCAAAACCAGCTTTGGTGGATCCCCTCATCCTGGTGCTGTTCTTGCTCTCCGGCGCCGCCACCGGCTGGTTGGGGGTGGATCTGCTGCCCGAGCCCCTGATGGAGCAGGTGACCAATCCGGAGGGATTGAGGCTGGTTTTAGCTGGCTTTGGTGGGTTCTTTGGGCTGATTGCCGGTTTCTTTTTTCAACAACTGCGTCGTCGCTTGATGCAGCAGGTGCGCTCCATGCCCACCGACCTGCTGATCAGCCGGGCGGTGGGGCTGATCCTTGGGCTGCTGGTGGCCAATCTGCTGCTGGCCCCGATTCTGTTGTTGCCCCTTCCCTGGGAGGTCGTGCTGGTCAAGCCCCTGGCGGCGGT